>CAJWRP010000292.1 GCA_913046025.1 uncultured Chloroflexota bacterium | reverse complement strand
TCAAGCGACCCTTTCCGACCCCCTCGGAGAACAGTAAGGGCAGCCGCGTTTCGAGTCCCGGTACGCCGTTGGCCACTTTGTGAAAAGCGGCATTCGGCCCGGCTGCCGCTTTGCCGTCGGTACCTGCATAACGATACGGTGCGTGGTCGGACGAAAACACCTCCAGTACCCCGGTTTCAAGGGCTCGCCATACGCTGCGTTGGTTTTCGGCATCCCGCGGCGGCGGGCTGCACATGAACTTGGCGCCTTCGAACCCCGGTCGATCGAGGTCTTTTGCGGTGAGAAACAGGTACTGGGGGCAAGTCTCGCCGAAAATCTTGAGGCCGCGTGCCCGAGCCCTCGCGATCTCGTTAATTGCTTCCTTAGCAGAGACATGGACAATCAGGATAGGCAGGTCTACGATTTCGGCCAGTGCAATCGCGCGATGAGTGGCTTCACTTTCTGCAATTTCCGTATGCGCTGCGCTGTGATATTTCGGCGCTTCATGCCCGGCAGCAAGCAGGCGTTCGGTCAGCCAGCCGATTACGTCGTGATTTTCGGCATGCACCATGACCAGGGCGCCGTGGTCACGGGCGACGGCCAGTACGTCGATGATCTGGCGGTCCGCCAATTTGAGATCGTCGTAGGTCATGTAGATCTTGAACGAGGTGTAGCCTTCCCGGATCAGCGCTGGCAGTTCATCGTCCAGCACGCTCGGAGTCGGATCGGTGACGATCAGGTGGAAGGCGTAGTCAATGCAGGATTTATCACCTGCCCGGCGATGGTAGTGCGCGCAGAGGATGATCATTTAATTCCGAACGAAATGGCAGAAAAATTCGCAACCACCTTGCCGAATTGCCGACTTGTGAAAATTCCGGAGACTGGTCACGAACCATGTCTCGAACGTCCCAAGGAACTAGTTGGTGAAATCGCCAACTTTATTTCAGAGGTATCTAAATGAACGCCCTACGCTTCCACGCCTTTAATTTGATGCCCTACCCGTATATTCCGCCGACTGCGGAGATCGAATCGACCTGGGTGTCACTTTCAAATAAATATTACGAGCCGCAACGCGGACGGCAGCTCTACGCAGAGTACATCGATCAACTCGTAGCATCCGAAAAATACGGCTTCGACAGCATTGGAGTTAACGAACACCACGCGAATTTTTACGGCACGATGCCCTCGCCCAACATCATTGCCGCGATGCTGATTCAACGCACGCAGCAAATACCGATCGGCGTTATTGGCAATGCGATCCCGTTACATGGCAACCCACTCAGGGTCGCTGAAGAAATCGCGATGCTTGATGTGATTTCCGGTGGACGCATCATCTCCGGGTTCGTTCGCGGCATCGGTTGCGAATACTTCAATAACGGCATCGCACCAGGAGATTCAGTTGACCGTTTTTTTGAGGCACACGATCTGATCGTTAAGGCCTGGACCGACGACGGTATGGCCTAGGACTGATCAGACCCAAGACTATTGGTTGGCCTGAATTGCCGTAACGGCGCCGTCCTGATTGGCGCCAATCTTGATAGTGGCATCTATAGCGTTACCAGGGCCTGTGGCGCGCAGCACCTCATCACGAGTCAGGCTAATGCCAACGGACGATCCGCTTTTTCTGGATAGGGCTACGCACAGGGCTGATGTCCGCCCAGACTCCTTACCACCAAATCCGCCCCTCACCTCGATAGGGATTACCTTGATCTTACTAAGAGATAGGCCTAACAGCACAGCCAAGTCCTGGCGTTAGGTGTATATGCTTTGCGTATTTGCCCACACCGTCACCGTGCCGTCAGCGTCGAAGGGAACCACCTGTGAGTCCGGCTCGATGTAGCCATGATGAACGGAGCCGGTCTTGAAATGACTCTCGATAATAGAGTGCGCTTCCCCGAAGCTTCCATCCATGTTCCCCCGCTGGTAGACCAGATGCTCAGCCAAGTTCCAAGATGTTTTCGATATGCCATCAGGACTCTGCGCCATTAGCGCATCATGTAGCAACTGCGGGCCTGCCTGCATGGCTTCACCGGAGTCTAATACATGTAGAAGTGGCTCGTAACAGACGTCTATCAGCGACAAAGCATGCTTTGCGATTTCTCTGGTCGTCGCGGCGACCGTCGCAATGGCGTGTCCAACGGAGAAAGCCTTATCACGGGCGATCACTTCCTGACTCAGAAAGAAATCTCTGGCCGTTGCTGTGCCCATCGCCGTTGCCTGCCCAGCCGTTAACTCAACAAAGTCCTTGCTGGTAACTACCGCCTTAACTCCGGGCAAGGCTTGCGCCGCTGAGGCGTCGATCACCCTGATTACTGCATGGGCATACCCGACAATTTGACATCAGCACCGAATGCCGCCTGTCCAGTGACCTTAGCCACACCATCAACCTTAGGCGTGTCATGCTCTAGTATGCGATACCTCTGTAACGCCGTGAGCATGTCTCGTCATCCGCTTGCCGAAAGGCAATTTATTGGGCGGCTGCCTGCATATTATATGCCCACGATCTGTAATTAGACCGGTGGTGAGACAGCTAATCTGCGAGAAAAAAGATGTGCCGAGGGGGAAGGTACGTACATCCAATAATGGACAGGTTACGTGCCGTAGTAGCGGTCACCGTAATCTCCCAAACCAGGCACGATGTACTTCTTGTCGTTGAGTTCTGGATCGATCACTACCACAGTTATGTTGGACAGTGGAATTTTCTCGGCCAGAACATCCAGACCGTATTGGGCGGCAATTACGCCAGCGAAGTAGATACTTTCGACATCCAATCCAAGGCCTACCAGGATATCCACAGCCATCGTCGCGCTTCCGCCCGTGGCCAGCATTGGATCTATGATTATGGCTTTAACCGGCGGGGCAGGAGGAAACCTCTGGTAGTAGATGTTGGGCAAAGCGGTACTCTCGTCCCGCTCGATACCCAAGAAGGCCACAGGCGCCGCCGGGAGCATTTCGATGAAGGCAGGCAATATAGCCAACGCCGCCCTGACGATAGGCACAAACATTACATCGTCAGGACTTGCCGACCCGTCGGCGGTCCCCACGGGGGTCTCTATGTCTTGCACAGGCCTAGTCAATTTAGCCAGCGCCTCTGCAGAGACAAGATTAGCCAGCTGATCGGAAGCCCGTCGGTAGTCTGCGGTACCGGTACTCTTATCACGAAGTAACGAAAGTAAAACGTCCTTCATCTCTTGATTAAGCTATTCATCAACGGCTCTTTCAACTCAATCTCCCACTTCTTTGCGATCTAACAGTATGTCTAACACGTCGCCCATGTGCTCGATAAGCCACAGGTGTCCCGCATCCGATATGAACTCCACTTCGCGGTCCGGCAAATGCCTTTGCAAGTAGCGTCCCATTGAAGGAGGAATCGTGTGGTCATCCAAGCCCTGCCAAAGGTGCACTTTCATCTTTACTTCCGAGAGATCGAACGGCCATGGTCTCGACTAAGCGATAAGGTCGTTGGCTATGGCCTGATGGTCGGAGGAGATTCCGGCTCTGATAATCTCCGTCACGGCCGATCTTACCTGTGAACTTGAGGCGCGACAACCTCAGATTCAGACGGAGCAACCAGGGGGCGCGACGACCCATGAGGTAAAGCAACTGAACGCCGTGAGACACCTCGCCAGTCGCCTCTTTCACCACAGGCGACACGCTACTGACAATGCCAAGGGCGATCAACCGCTCCGGTATCTTCCACCCGCAGGCCAGCGCATACGGCCCACCGTTGGAAACACCAATCACAGAGAATTTTCCTAGACCCAAAGCATCCGCCAGCGCGGAAACGTCGTCGGGCCATGTAGAGTACACATCAGCCTTAGACCTGTCCGAACCGCCATAGCCCGGCCTATCCGGTCCGATAAGACGAACGCCGTCGCGAAAGGGACAACCAGGAAATAGGCCCCAGCCCAGGCGAGTACCTGGAGAGCCGTGCAATATAACTACGGGCTCGCCATCAGTGTCGCTATATTCAGCGTAGGTCAGCCGCCTGCCATCCGGAAGCGTAATAGCATCGTCGATTCGTGGGCTGACAGAATTAGTCACAGGTTAGCCGTCTCCGCTGGACCAGAATCCCAGGCTCTATGGCAACTGCACACGACCGCCGGGGGCTCCGCCGTCGAT
>CAJWRP010000291.1 GCA_913046025.1 uncultured Chloroflexota bacterium | reverse complement strand
CAGGTGGCGGTGGTTACCGGCGCAAGCAGAGGAATTGGAGAAGCTATCGCCAGGCGCTACGCCATGGAAGGCGCCAGGGTAGTGGTGTCGGCACGCAGCGTGGAAGAGGCCGATCACTATCTGACAGGCACAATCACCAACACGGTCGAGCAGATAAAGGCCGCCGGTGGCGATGCGCTTGGGGTACGCGCGGACCTTTCGCTGGCGGGCGATCGCCGCAATCTGATCGAGACGGCGAAGGATGCCTATGGCCACGTGGACATTCTTGTCAACAATGCCGCATCTGGTGTGCAAAGGTCAGCCTCAGAACTGGAAGAGAAGCACTGGGACTGGGCCATGAACATCAACGCCAAGGCTCCGTGGCTCTGCTCTATCGCCGCTTCCAAGCTGATGAAGGACGGCGGGAGTATCGTCAACATTACCTCTCAGGGCTCGCAGAGGGTGCTGCCTTACTACCTGTCGGTGGGCACATCCAAGGCGGCACTGGAGGCCCTGACGCGCTATTTGGCGGTGGAGCTAGCGCCTATGGGCATATCGGTCAACGCCGTGTCTGGAGGTTACGTAGACACCGGCGCACTGGACCACTTTCCCAATCGTGAAGAGATGCTGGAGTCAGGTAACAAGACGCCGGTGGGCCGAATGGTCACTGCTGAGGACATAGCCAAGGTCGTGGCGTTCCTGTGCACAGAGGACGCGGCGATGATTCGCGGTCAGGTGCTGGTAGTAGACGGTGGCGTTACGCTTATCGCGTGAGAGAGAACTTACTGGCACGCTACGCTAGGGGGCACGCTACCCCCGGGGTATGTCCTTTAGAGAGCTCTCGTCCTTGTAATGAACGGCGCGCCAGCCCATGGCATTCGCAGCGTCCACATTGGCCTTATTGTCATCGATGAATACGATCTGCCCTGGTTCCACGCCCAACTCGCCCTGAACCCTATGAAAGTAGGTGGGCAAGGGCTTCCTCACACCGAGGTCCGATGACACAAAGGCCTTCTGGAAAAAGTCCTTGAGGCCCAGGTTCTCCCACAGATACGTGCTTCGGTAGGCTTCCTGGTTAGTGGCTATGGAAAGGCTATCTGCACTGCCGGCGATCTCTTCGATGAAATTGAACGTGGACTCTATGACATCGGATTCGGTCTCGAACCAGATATTTACAAATTTTTGAACCGAAAACGAAATTCCCCAACCTGAAAGAAACGGCTGCAACACTTCGTGCAAGTCCGCCTTGCCTACTATGCATGCCTGAAAGGGCCCGTTGAAGAAATCACGGGTGTCGTCAGGCAACAGGCCATACTCCATTATCAGGTAGTCACGCCACGTCTCGGACTTCAGCAGCACGCCATCAACATCAAAAAGGTAGTGCATTAAGAGTGCCGAACCGCCTCCCCAACTCGAACCGAGACATCTCCTTCGGTCGTAATCACTGTACCCTCCTCTGCTAGGGCGTTGCGAAGGTATCCAAGGCCTTCGCCTATACCGGAAATGCCCTGAGCGGCTGAGGTGATCGTGCCGACTTTTTTGCCCTCTGAATAGAGAGTGGCTCCTGCGGAGACAGCTTCGCCGGAATCCCAGGACAGTAGCACAAGATGCTTTTGCACCTTGTCATAGGTATCCAGCCGGGCCACGACTTCCTGACCAATGTAACAACCTTTGTTGAAACTGATAAAGTTTTTCAGACCGGCTTCCAGCGGATTGTAGTCTTCGCTAAGCTCTGCGCCGACGGCAAGGCCACCATTCTCAATGCGAACAAGGTCCAGCGCATCTGTCCCGACCGGCTCCGCTCCCATATCAACTAGCGCGGTCCATACATCATCGCCGCTGGCAGCAGGTACGACCATATCGTAACCCGGTACGCCGGAGAAATCCGTCCGAACGGCAGTAGCCTGAACCCCGCCTATCTCTATTTCCGTTGACTGATGTAGTTTCAAGTCGCTCAGGCCCTTCACCGCTGGTCCAGCCTGTGGTCCCAGTAAAGACAGCATGGCTGTGGTTTCCGTCTCGTCAACCACAGTCACGTCTTCAGCAAAGGTGTAAAAGTCAATCCAGTCGGCAACGCGCTGCCTCGTCTCCGCACCCGTGAACGCCATGAGATGGTCAGACTTGCGCAACAGAAGGAGTACATCGATTATGCGGCCCTTGTTGTTCGTAAGGACCGTTCCCATAACGCTGCCCTCTTCCAGATCTGACAGCCGGTTTGTGGAGAGTCGATCCACTAAGTCTATGGCCTCATCCCCGTTAATACGAAGCCGGCCTACATAGGAACGATCAGCTATAGCGAAGCCTTGCGTGGCCACCTCATATTCCGCTTCCCTTGTAGTGTAGGTTCGAGGCATGTTCCAGCCAAAAGCCTCACCTAGAATGGCTCCATCGTGCCGGCTGGCCCTTAGCACTGGGCTTTCTAGCATTCGCCTACTCTCCTAACAAGAACAGCCGCCCCTATAGGAACGGCTGTTACGACTCAAATTACATATCAATTTATTAACCGACCGTTACGGCCGCTCAAGCTATACGCTGAACGAGGTGCCACAGCCGCAGGTTGTCTTGGCGTTGGGATTGTTAAAGACGAAACCCTTGCCATTCAGCCCGCCAGAGTAGTCCAGCACGGTCCCTGCCAAGAATACGTAGGACTTCTTATCAATGTAAAGCTCCACGCCGTGATCGCTGATAACCTTATCGTTCTCACCGGGTCCATCTACCACTTCCAAATCGTAGGTCAGTCCTGAACAGCCGCCACCCTTTACCGCAACACGCAAGTTGCTAGTGGCGCTACCTTCTACCTTAGTGAAAGTGCGAACGTGGTCAGCCGCCTCTTTGGTGATGGAAATAGTCAGTGGGGCTGGTTTGATAGATGTCATTAAGAAACTCCTACATCAGTTACAGGACTTTGCATGTCGGACTTACCACACATTGTTCACACATTCTATAAACAATGCTGATTTACGTCAATCAGCGGCGCTAGCTGGCTGTAAATTCATTTTGGGCGACAACGACGTCTGATAGAATCAAAGCTATGAACTTAACCGAACCAGAAGGATACAGCGAACGGCCGCATAGTTGGGCTGACGACCCAGAATTTGATGTGGTGCCAGCACTAGACTTCGAGGAGCAGCTGGACTCCGACGCTTCCGACAATTATGGCGCACGCTCAAGAAGTCTTGAGTTGCTGGAATACGACGTCATTCGGGAGCGCCTAGCAGACCACGTAACCTTCTTTCCAGCTCGCAATCTGGTCTCGCGCATGACACCTCGCTACACGGGCGGCGAGGTCTCCGACCTTCAGCAGGAAACGGCTGAAGGCCGGGCTGTTCTAGACGAAGGCGGAGACGTAGACCTGCATACAACTGCCGATATCGCTAATTCGGTCATCCGCGCATCCATGGGTGGCGTCCTCACAGGGCAGGAGCTGCTGAACATCGCTGAGGTCCTGGAGATACAGCGACGGGCTCGTTCAGGGGTTTCAAGAGTGGGCCACCATGCTCCGACTCTTCGGAAGATCGCCGAAGGCATTCCAGACCTTGAGGAGTTACGCCGACAGATCAAGAGACGGATTGGCATTAGAGGGGAAGTCGTCGATGATGCTACTCACAGCCTGCGTGCCCTACGCTCGCAGATCAGGCTCGCATACGAGCGCGTAACAGCAGCGCTAACGGAGATCATTCAGAGGCCTTCCGGGGAGGATGTACTTCAGGATAACGTCATTTCTGTTCGTAACGACAGGCTTGTGGTACAGGTGAAGTCTGAAATGCGAAGTAGGCTTCCTGGCATCATCCACGATGCTTCCAATACAGGCGCTACTCTTTTCGTTGAGCCATTCACCACTGTGGAAATGGGGAACGCATGGCTCGGGCAACGGGGAGTTCGATATGCCGTCTGGGATAGCGGTGGCATCAGACGGTAGCATTTACGTTGCAGACACTAATAACCACCGCATCCAGAGGTTCACATCCGGAGGCGTGTTCGTTAGCAAATGGGGCACAAATGGCACAGGCGACGGGCAGTTCCAGTACCCGGCTGGCGTTGCGATAGCATCAGATGGTAGCGTCTACGTTGTAGACACAGACAACAACCGCATCCAGAAGTTCTCAGTGGGGCCGTAGCCGCTGATGCAGCAGCCTGCTCCT
>CAJWRP010000290.1 GCA_913046025.1 uncultured Chloroflexota bacterium | reverse complement strand
GCTCTCGACGGCGATGTGGCCATCGCTTTGAGCGATGATGCCATGGCACATTGATAGTCCAAGGCCGGTGCCCTTACCAATTTCCTTGGACGAGTAAAAGGGCTCAAATATGTGCGTCAGTACATCCTTAGGAATACCACCTCCCTGGTCGGTGACTTTGAATGTCGCGTATGAACCTAATTCCAATTCCGGTTGCAGACTCGCAGCATAATTATCGATATATTTGTCTGCCGTCTCCAGGATCATTGTCCCACCGTTGGTCATTGCGTCCCGGCTGTTGACGGCCAAGTTCATGAGCACTTGACCTATCTGCGCTCGGTCTACAAGAACGTTAGTCAATTCAGTATCTAAGCACGTCTCGATAATTATGTTTTCGCCTATCATACGAGCCAGAAGGGTCTCGATATCTGAGATTATGCTATTCAGACTTGAGACCTCAGGGTTGAATATCTGCTGCCTCAAAAACCCTAAGAGCTGCTTGGTGAGGTCAGCAGACCTCTCTCCGGCCTCCTTGAACTCTTCAAGGTGGACAGCGATTGATCGACCTTTTTCTATGTCGATGGTTGCTAATTGGGTGTAGCTTAATATGGCGGAAAGCATGTTATTGAAGTCACGGGCAACCCCTTCTGCCAAAGTGCCCACTGCCTCCAGCTTTTGCGATTGAAGCAGTTGCCTTTCCAGCTTGAGGCGATCTGTCGTATCGGGCAGGATGACTGTAACAATTGTCGCCTCTTCATCAACCAATTTGGATATCGTTGCCTCGGTTGGAAACTCCTCTCCGTTTTTTCGCAGGCCGTAGATGGACAGAGTCCTCTCTCCCATCACTCGAGAGGTATCATCTGACTTCTTGAAGCGTTCGATGTTTCCATGGTGATTGGCCCTGAATCTCTCAGGCATAAGAATATCTATTTTTTTGCCGATGACCTCTTCCAGCGTATATCCGAACGTCTTTTGAGCCCCGCTGTTGAAGAGAATGATGTTGTCTTGGGCGTCGAGGGATATGATGGAATCCTCAGCTATGTCCAGGATGTTTTCGAATCGCTCCTGCAATTGCCTGGCGGCGTTTCCTGCACGCTCGAGATCGGCTTTCGATCGTGCATTTGCGATCGGTCCAGCGATCTGGTTGCCGATTCGTTCGACAAGGTACAGATCCCGCGATGTGTAGGCTGAGGGTTTCTTTGAATGGACCTTGAGCGCACCGATTACTTTGTCATCAATTCTCAAAGGGACGGCCATGGTGGATAGAAGTCTCATTTCCCTCACAAATGAAAGCTCCGGATAGTCGTTTGCGAAGGTTCCATCCAGGTTGGACTGGACAAGAATGAGGGCGTTTGACATTGCGACGTTACCAGCAACAGTAGATTCAAAGGAGATTGATTCATTAACGGGGAGGGAATTTCCATATGCGATGGTTGATTGTTCAGTACAGGTGGTTTTCCGAAGCATTAACTGAAGCGATATCGCCGGTCAACAATGGGCGTCAAACCGGCGATATATTGAAGCGAACTTAGCGTAAATTATGTGGCGACAATCTCGCTATTATTGAGTTCGTTGCTTGAACTCTTCCTTAGCGGCGGCAAGCAGGCTAGGATCCGACAGGATGTCACAGGCAGTCAGTGCCAGTGCTTTGGCTACCGAAATGGCGACGTCCTGAGCGAAGTCGGTCTTCGCGGCTGCTGCCATAGCCAACGAGTGCGCCGGCACGGGCTCAGTCGCCACCGCAAACTTGGCGTAATAGGAAGGCATGACCTGACTGACGTTGCCGAAGTCCGTTGATCCACCCGCAATGTTCTCGCCAGGGATCGAATCGATGACTTTCAGGCCTGCCGCATCTGAATTGGCCAGGACGGAGGCTGACAGGGCCACGTTAGGAATCACGTTTTCGTACATGGGCTGCTCTGGCACGATCTTTAGCTCGGCGCCGGTCATCTTCTCGGCGCCTTCGGCAACAGCGAGGACCTTCTCCACCACATACTCAAGGTATTTGCTGTCCGTGCACCTCAGCATGAAATTGGCTGATGCGAAGTCAGGCACTACGTTCGGGGCCTTGCCGCCGTTGGTGATAATGCCGTGAATTCGAACGTCGTCACGAAGGTGCTGGCGCATAGCATCTATGCCTGTGAACAGGTGGATCACGGCGTTCAGGGCATTTATTCCCTCATGAGGAACTCTGGCCGCATGCGCCGCCTTGCCTGAATACTCGAATGTGTAACCAATCATGGCAAGACTCCAGGTCTCTTGCTGGGGAATCACCGTCTCAATAGTGGTGCGGTTGGAGGCTGGATGCGAAGACAGACTAACGTCTATGTCTTCGAATGCACCGGCATCAAGCATCTTGATCTTTCCTCCGCCTCCCTCTTCGGCAGGGGTGCCGAGAACGACTATCTTGCCAGGGAGTTCGTCCAATGCCGCCATTGCGCCGATTCCTGCACCAAGATTGGAGATCGCGATGAGATTGTGACCACAGCCATGCCCAATTCCCGGCAGCGCGTCATATTCGGCTAGAAAGGCCACTGTGGGGCCTTCTTCTCCACCTGATCCATTTAGCGTGGCCCGGAAGGCAGTCTCTACTCCACCAACGCCCCGTTCCACCTCGAAGCCGTATCTCTCCAACGCTACACATAGCGCATTGCAGGAGTAGTGCTCTTCGAAGTTGAGTTCGGGATGCGAATGAATGTCCATGCTGATGTCGACCAGGTCGTCCCGGGCCTTATCGATGGCGTCAGTTACTTTGGTTACGTATGACTTGTTCATTGTTTTCTCTCAACTGTTCTTTTATATTTACTGGCCGAATAGCCCGCCACAATCGTCTCGCATCATTGGCAAGATGCCTACTTAATAGCTCGTCCGGCAGTCAGGAAATCACGCAGACCTCGTGGTCTGACACACTGGGAATTTCGAACTTCACCCAGCCGGAATCTGTTGTTGGGCTCACTTCCTGTTCGGCCACTAGAAGTCTAACGGCGTTACCTGAAACGCCCTCAGGCAATTTGATCTCCACCTGAAATGGCCCTACGGCTATGAATTCGTGGACAGGTGTTCGCCATGTGCCCGCGCTGGTCAAATTGACCATATGCAGCACAAGCCTGCCTTCCTGTTGGTATAAGTGGCAATCAACCAGGCCTTTCCCGTCGACTTTGATTGGCACGGTGTTTTTGGACGCCCAACGGACAAGGTTTGCCAGCAGGTCCCCGTGGTCCGGAAGGTTATATCGGCCAAAGCAGAAGTCAACGCTGGCCGGCAAGTAAGCGACCCTCGCATTACCGTCTTCACGGAGTACCAGCGCTGGCTCTGGCGACTCCGGTTCGCGAATCCAAGAGGTCTCTGGCGGAAATATTGGGAACGGTGGGATGAACGTCAAGGGAACAGTGTTGGAATCGTCGACGGTCACGATTTCCAACCTGCCTCCGAAAGGCAAAATGTCGGTCTCATCCAAGCCATCGAAAGCGGGATGTCGTTTGTCTTTACTTCCTGTCTCTGCGGGGGACACGGGGCCGTACACACCGGCTCGGACTGAATCCGAGATTCTCAAGTAGGTGTGCTGGCTGTACTCTTCCCAGTCCTGCGTTGGCGGAACGAGGCTGCCAACATGTTCTTCAGTAGCGTGAGCTCCGAAAAGATCGGCCAGGGCAAAATCGCTTCTGCGATTCCCTAACTCGTCATAAAGGCTGCTTTCGCCGGTGGCTACCAGGCCTCCGCCGTTTGTTACGAAGCTGCGAACCGCCTCGCACTGTTCATCCGAGAGCGCTCCCATATTCGGCAGAACCAATGTCGAAATCTTATCTGCGTCGCGGTATATATGATCGGCATGAATAGGCATGTAAGGTATGCGGGCGCGTATCATGGCCTGCATGAAACCCTGGTAAGGCACTATGGTGCGAGGTCCTCCTTCGTCACGTCCAAAGAAGTCTATGTTTTGTTGAGACCAGACTAAACCGACGGGGGCGATGGGCTGCCGGTCTACAAGGTACTGCTCGTTGCTCTCGTACCATGTCAGAAGGGACTCTGCCGTGCGGTACTGCCGGCGGTCTTCATGGTAGGCGCTGATGTGATGCCACCACGGCTGTATGGTCCCCGCGAAGCCCTCCACGGCCCACATGCGAGCTTCGGGCTCCGGCCTGCTCGAT
>CAJWRP010000289.1 GCA_913046025.1 uncultured Chloroflexota bacterium | reverse complement strand
GCGGCGGTCGAACATGGCATTGGCATACAAGAATCTTACCTGCAGGGATTGCGGAGTTGTCTTCGTGTTTTCCGTGGGCGAGCAAGAGTTCTTCGCGGAGAAAGGATTCAACAACCAACCCGGCCGGTGCCCGCAGGAATCAGAACCAAGGCGAGTTCGGGGAACGGGATTTCAGCGGAGGTGAAGGGCAGCTGTTAATGCATCCGGTCGTATGTGCGGAGTGCGGAATCGATACACAGGTGCCTTTCCTACCACGGAGAGATAGGCCCGTGTATTGTAGCGATTGTTTCGGAAGAACGCGGCAGTAGAAGTCTGGGAATGATAGGAATCATCGGGCGCAATCTGGCGCGGCCTGCTTAACTACAAATTCGGCCAACTCGCGATAGATGTAGTCATCCAAGTTACAGCCCCGTAGTAAGTAGAATCCAGGATCAAGGTCTTCCAGCATCTCATTGACCAAATGTTCACCGTGACGCGCGGCGAGTACGTAATCTAGTCCACGGCTGTCACGGCCCATGGAATTTTCCTGGCCTTCGATCTCTTCTAGTTCGATGTCGTAATCGACGCGATCCAATTCGGCTAGGGCCTCGGCGGCTTGGTTGCGATTATCGGCTATGGATTTCAACAAGGTGTACAGGTCACCCACTGCCAGGGCCGCATTCACCAGGAAGTCTGAAACCTGACTCTGCTTGTCATGGGAGTCTTTTACAGCGGCTCTGGCTCTGGAAATAGCGTCATGTTTGATGCGTAAACGTTCTCTATACCGTTCCTCATTGGCCTTTTGCAGACGCAGCAGTGGGGCTTCTTCGGCTAGAGATCGCAAACGTTGGACTTCGTCTTCAGCCATCTCTGCTTCCCGGAGCCGGTTCTGCAATGTGTCGTTAAACTCGCTCATCATGGCGATTAGTACGACCTTCGGAAGCTCATCCTGATACGTAGACTGCGGAGCCAACTCGGAATGAACATCAGGCCGAGAACCCACAGACTCGAAATCAACAGAGCGTACTCAAGGCCAACTCTAACCCATTTCATGCCCTTGCTCCTCGTGCATGAATTTGAAACGAATCGTTTCTTGATTATCAATTATACGGGCCAGAGGATGGCTATCACGAATCACAGGAATGCAGATTTACTCGGAAACTGATGCGCCGATGTCCGTATTGGATTCACAGGCTAATCCCGAACTGGTCGATCTAACTCTGCTGCCTTGAATAACCACTTTTGCGCGATCCGGTGTTCAAATGGTTTGTATCTCAGTTACCGATTGCCCTTGTTAAACCACTTAATTCTCGTAGAGTTCGATGGGGTTGTTCGAGGCGTTTCCAATTATAGTTATCTTGCCAGGGAGCGGGATTTAGGCCGGTGCCACCCACATCGTTACCACATCCTCCCGTCCTGTTCATGCCTGATACAGCAGGTCTCTCCCTGGCCACACATTCCAGTTATAATCTTCAAGCCAGGTAGCGGGCCAGGCTGGCATGGTCTGCCTCGTTATGACGCCCCGCCCTGCTTAGGTCTGGTGCAGCAGGTTTTCCCTGATAACGGAAAAGCCCCTGATTCCTCTTCTCAGAGGCTTCGTTGTTCGCCGAGTTTTTCCAAGTTAAACTCCCAATGCTAGGGGGCGGGCCAAGCCGGCGTTAACCGCGTCGTGACCAACCACCCGCCGTGCAATGTCTGGTAAGCAGCGTTCTCCCTGGCAGCCGGTGCTAGCGACGCTGCCCACCCTTGAAACACGACCAGCAAACAATCTCACAATTGGCTAAGGTATTTTGCGCTCTAGCGCCCTGACCCCGGCGGTAGCGGGCTTCCCAGTTGCCCGTACCGGAACGTCCACGGCTGCGCTCTACAAGTTGTTTGTTGCAGTGATTCCCTAAATGTATGTGGCTCCTGCGGCGGCACTCGCACCGTCCACCGCATTGTCTCCAGGCCGTTTCGATTACTGAGTCTACGAAAGCCATATCTGCCCCCAAACATGAATTAGCACAGTCTACATCGGCTGGCGGGATAGGTACGAGTCGGCGAGAATGGCCCCGCCAGGGACCGGGCTAGACGGGCAGCCTTCCTGCCGTTACAGCGACCCGTTCTGTCATGTCTGGGAAAGTGGGCAAGACGGTTCATCTGCCAAATTCTCTCGAAATAATCACTAAACCACACCGGTTGGTGCCCGACCCTTCTGGCCGTTTAAAACAGCAAATAAGTTTCTGTCAAGGGCAGCGACGCGATGTCATTTGCCAGTTGATTGGCTAGTACGTCCGTTCTATTATGCATCTCAATTGCCATTAGGAGGGTGTTATGCCAGAACTTACTCCAGACGATCTCTACCAGCTCCGCAAGATGCAGATGGACACCGAAAAGAAGGCGTTGGAATTACAAAAATCCCAACAGGATTTGGACAGGTTTGTGCTGGATCTGGAACACAAACACGGACTGATAGCGGAAGGCAAAACCCTGGACATCAAAGCCGCAGCCAAAGCTGAAACGAACTCCACGCCAAGTCACAACGGAAACGAGAAAGGTAATAGCAAAGAGCTGCTTTCCGCCACCGTAGGGTAGATAACCCCGGCTTAGGAAAGATTCGCTGGAGTCAAGGAGTAGCCATGACACTCAGTGGGACGTTAGTCCAGGTCGCCCGGCCTTCGATAGAGAACAGCCTGGCCCAAGGGGTCGTTGGGTTCGCTTGGTGGGTAGGCCCGCTTTCCATTTCCTATCTCGAAGATTGCTATCGGCTGACGCCGGAACGGAAGGATGGTCAGCGTCCAGTAGAGGGTTTGCTGTTTTCCGCCGGAGAACTTGAAGTACTTCCATAAGCCAAGATACCGCCGCATGGTCTCTGCGGTTGGATAGAATCGGGATGATGGTGGCGAGGGTATCCCAGACAACCGATAAGTCCGCCACAGCAAATCCCCATACATTCTCCAGTACCACGATTTTACCGGATCTTCAACCGATCCCTTTCGATTTTCACTACACCAATGCGTAGATCAAGCTGCTGACCGCCACGTAAGGGATGAAACCGACCAGAGCAACCCCTACGGCCCGCCAGGTGGACGTGAAGTCCAGTGCCTGGCGAATCGCTATCACCATCGCCACCAACTGCCAGATCGAAGCGATGGCGAACACCAGAGGGCCGAGAACCGGAATAAAGCCGAGAACCTTGAATACACCTGGGGATTGTGCGAAGCCGAGAGTACGCGCCATCTGTCCCCAGTTAGCCTCCGTTGTAGCGGTCTTCAATATTTTTGTGCCGATGAAGTAAGTGATCCACGCCCAGA
Organism: uncultured Chloroflexota bacterium; assembly: GCA_913046025.1. The sequence continues at coordinate 866 of CAJWRP010000289.1, read as the reverse complement.
GTGCCCAAAGTCCTATCCCTGCTGCAATACCGACCACCAGTCCAACTGGCCCGCCTGACCCGAATGTGCCGATTCCCGTCGCCAAGGCGACCAGGACTACTACCGCCAATGCCTGTTGGGTAGCAGAGGTATCGGCTTCGACCTCTTCATAGATCGCCGTGTCTAACCTTGCCGCGCCTATCATCCGTTTGATCATTTGGTCCTCTTGGCCGCTAATTGGATCGAAGTGCGTCCAGAATATCTTCCACGACCTTCTCGATCATCGGTCGATGGCTGGCAGGAGCATCGGCTATCTTACGCGATAACCTATTTGCTGCCGCTGAACTGCGGCCAGATGTCACTGAGGAACCTTCAGACGGTCCGGCATCCTCAAGATCTCCTTCTTCAAGGGTTAGAAACCATCGCAGAGGTTTGTCGTAAAGCTCGCAGAGGAGGTCTAAGTGGGTGTCCGAGATGGCGCGCAGGGAATGTTCCCAGCGGTGGACCGTCATCCAGGAAACACCGATCTGTTTCCCTACGGCTTCCTGGCTTAGTCCAGTTCCATTTCGGGCTCTGCGGAGGCGTCCTCCCAGTCCGGGGATACTTATTTTCATATCGAGACCATCTTCCTGAGTTGCTTGTCGATTCGGGTCGGCACGGGCTGAAAACTACGAGATTTGCTACTTGCGGGAAGCAGGTACATTACCGGTGCCGTTGCCGACCGGGGTGCTGGCAGGCCAGCGGTTTTCGGGCGCGGAATTCTGGAACTCCCTATGATCTCCACAACGCTGACACATGCCATCGCTGATTGGACCATTCGGGACCGCTATTACCCAATGGTGTGCACAATGCAACATTATGAACTTGGCAATCCTGTCTTGGTTCTC
>CAJWRP010000288.1 GCA_913046025.1 uncultured Chloroflexota bacterium | reverse complement strand
GAAAACCGAGGTCTGCCAGCCATCAGCAGCCCCATGTTGTACGGGTGCAAGCCGTCAACGTCTTTTTCAGGGTTGATGGTCTCTATAACGGCGTTCTCGTCGATCTGCGAAGGCAGGGGAAGCTGTACCAGAATCCCATGGTAAATCGGGTCTGAGTTCAGTTCCCGAATAATCCCTAAAAGGTCCGCTTGAGGCGTGTCGGCGGGGAGTATTATTCCCCTGAAGACTATACCTGCCTCAATAGCAGCCTTCTCTTTACTGCGGACGTAAACAGCGGATGCGGGGTCGTCCCCTACGAGCACCACCGCCAGTCCAGGGGTTACCGAGTGCTTGCTCTTCATCTCTAGAACGGTGGTTGCGACCTCACTGCGGACCTCGGCTGCAAACTCCCGACCGTCAAGAATCTCGGCGCTCAAAATTTCGTGTGTCCTAGCTGGAACCTTGTTTTAAGCTTTTCAATCATTCGTCTATCTTAACTTTCCCGGAAGCAATTGACCACGCTTTCAATTGGCCCGACGGCTTAATATAATAACGGACGCCCGTTCACGGGGCTGCGCGGCCCGGTGTGTTGGGCACACCAATGTACTAATTCAGTTTCAACGAATTGGATGGCTATGCTAGTTACAGGCGTGGACCTAATAGAAATTGAGCGAGTGAAGAATGTCTTCGAGCGCTACGGGGATAGGTTCCTGAAACGAATTTATACCGAGGGCGAGATAAGGTACTGTCGAGGTCGTGCTCCGCAGTTAGCCAGCAGGTTCGCCGCCAAAGAGGCTGTAATGAAGCTGCTGGGAACGGGTATCAGAGGCGTTCACTGGAGCCATATTGAGGTGGTGCGTGGTCGCGGCCAGGCTCCCACGATACTTCTCCATGGGACTGCCCTTGCTCGTGCCAAACGCATCGGTGTGGAGTATGTCGCGCTTTCGCTGTCTCACTCTCGGGATTTCGCGGTGGCCACTGTGGTGGGCGAGAGCGAGCACGGCAACCTCGTCCCCAGAGGCGCATAGCCTGCGAGCAAATCTAAGCTTGTCACCCTTGAGACGTATTTACCGGTAGTGCCCTAGGGAATGGAAGATGCTATGCGTATTGGAGTAATAATAGGCGCGGCGCCCACTGACGATGTTCGGCTGGACGCGGTGATCAAGCAGGCGATAGATGCTGAGAACGCCGGTTTTGACAGCTTCTGGACACCTCACATCTCCTCTAGGGGAAGTGACGCGCTCACCACGCTGGCCCTTATCGGTTCGCAAACGAGCCGCATTTCCATTGGCAGCAGTGTTGTGCCCACGTACCCTCGTCATCCCAGCGCCATGGCACAGCAGGCCATGACTGCTCAGATCGCGGCCTCTGGAAGATTTACACTGGGCCTGGGACCTTCCCACAGACCTGGCATTGAAGATGTGTTAGGCCTGTCCTATGATCGCCCGGCCAAGCATGTTCGCGAATATCTTTCCGTGCTCAGACCGCTAATGGACGAAGGTCGTGTGGACTTCGAGGGCGAGTTCTTTCAGGTGCATGCCGATCTTATCGTTTCGGACCGCGTGCCCTGCCCCGTGATGATATCGGCCCTGGCACCACGCATGCTCCGTCTGGCCGGGGAGATGGCAGACGGCACCATCACATGGATGGCGGGCGTAAATGCGATAGAGTCTCACGTGGTGCCTAGAATAACCGACGCGGCGTTTAGCGCAGGCCGACCAGAGCCAGCAGTAGTCGTGATCCTCCCTGTGGCCGTTGTGGACGACGGAAGCGCGGGCAGGTCTCAGGCTGCAAGCCTATTCGAGCGCTACGGCAGCCTGGATAACTACAGGCGAATATTGGATGTGCAAGGCGCTGAAGGACCTTCCGAGGTTGCCCTTGTTGGAGGCGAAGCAGAGGTGGAGCGGCAGATAAGGGCCTTTGCCGACGCAGGGGCCACTGAATTCGTGGCCTCTGTCTTTCCCGTTGGGGATGACGCTGAGGAATCGGTGAAGCGTACCAGGGCGCTGCTTCAGGACCTGGTGGGCAAGGTCTAGTCCCCAATGACGAGTGTTTCTGAGTAAGCATTGCTCCATGATGGCATTTCAGATTGGATCGGAGAACAGATGCGAATAGGTCTTTTTGTAGGCTCCACGGGGTCTGCGCCCACGGTAGCGGGACAGGTGCAGCAGGTAGTCGAGGCGGAGCAGGACGGCTTCAACAGCTTCTGGTTTTCGCAAGCGCCAAACAAGAACGACGTCCTGAGCGTAATTGCTCTGGCAGGGCAGGTCACAAGCCGCATCAAGATGGGCACTGCGGTTATACCGACCTTTTCTCGTCACCCATCCACGATAACCATGCAGGCGCTAACGGCCCATGCTATCTCAGGCGGTCGTCTGTTATTGGGAATTGGCACGTCGCACCAGGGTCGTGTTGAGAGCCAATTAGGACTGAAATTTTACAAGCCTGCCCAGCACATGGAGGAGTATCTTCAGATCGTGCAGGAGCTGGCTTCCACGGGCAAATGCAATTTTCAGGGAGAGCTATTCAACGTTAACGTGAGCCATGAGATGGAGGATGCACAGGCGTTCCCTATAATGGTGGCGGCGCACGGTCCAAGAATGCTTGGCATCGCCGGTGGTATCGCTGACGGCGCAATAACCTGGATGGCCGGACCCAAGACCTTGGACTCTTACGTTTTGCCCCTGGTTACCAAGGCCGCAGAGGAAAAGGGGCGTCCAGCGCCGAGGATCTGTGCTGCCGCGCCTGTGGCGGTCACAGAGGACGAGTCTGCTGCCAGGGCCGCTGCCGATAGGGATTACGGGCGCTACAATCAGCTTCCCAGCTTCCGTCGCATGATGGACGTCGAGGGCGTTGATGGCCCTGCGGATATGGCTGTTGTGGGAGACGAGGCCTCCGTGGAGAGGCAGCTCAGGGCGTATGCCGATGCTGGAGCAACGGACCTGATGGTTTCGGTCTTCCCCGTAGGCGACGATGCAAAGGCATCCGTGGCCAGAACAACAGCTTTGCTGAAATCGCTGATCGGCCGAATCTAGTGACCAGCCTGACCAGGATCGTAACTGCTAACCAGATGCGGGCCATTGAAGACCGGTCGGAGGCCGCTGGCGTTTCCAAAGACCTTCTGATGGAGAACGCCGGACTGGAAGTGGCCAAGCGCATACGGCACTACGCCTCACCGCTGTCTGGCAAGACGGCGCTGATCCTTGTGGGCCCTGGGAACAACGGCGGTGATGGTCTGGTAGTGGCCAGGCACCTGCACAGATGGGGCGTCCAAGTTCATGCCTACCTGTGCCGAGAAAGGCCTGCTCCTGATCCCAAGCTGGCCGTGTTAGTCGACACAGGCATAAGGATCACACGGCAATGGGAAGATGACCAGCTCAAGGCCCTGTCGAAGGCTCTAACGACGTCTCATATTGTCATTGACTCGGTCTTGGGTACGGGGCATGCCAGGCCTATTGAGGATCCCCTTAAAAAAATCCTTCAACTGGTGGCTGAAGCGAAAGCCAGCCGCCCGGATATCTTCGTCCTGGCGCTGGACCTGCCGACAGGTGTGGACGCAGATTCTGGAACCGCAGACTCCGCGTCTCTATATGCCGATGTGACTGTTTCGCTGGCTTATGCCAAACGAGGCCACTTCGGATACGAAGCTGCGGAAAGGGTTGGCAGGCTGGATGTGGTGGATATAGGCATTAAGGCTGGTCTGGATGAAGACGTTCAACTCTTGCAGATAACCATGGGGTGGGCAGAACTTTGCCTTCCCGATAGACCCAACGCATCCCACAAGGGCACCCATGGGAGAGCGATGGTTGTGGCGGGTTCACCAAACTACGTTGGCGCTGCATATCTGGCGGGCACCGCGGCAACCCGCGTTGGGGCCGGACTTGTTTCCATCGCCTTACCAGAAAGCATCCAAACGGCAGTGGCTTCCAACGCGACGGAGCCCACCTACATTCCATTGCCTGAGAAGTCTCCCGGCCTGTTTTCAGGGGAGGCCCTGCAGACTGTAGCTCACGCCATTGAAGGATGCGAAGCCTTGCTCATTGGGTGTGGCATGGGTCAGGCGGACGCTACCCGTAGCTTCATCGAAGGTCTGCTCTGTTCTGGGCAAGACCTTCCGTCTACGGTCGTCGATGCCGACGGGCTCAATTCCCTATCTCTTATT
>CAJWRP010000287.1 GCA_913046025.1 uncultured Chloroflexota bacterium | reverse complement strand
TACTCGCACCAGCCAACAAAGGCAGCCAGGTACCCTGAAATTGTCAGCACTGCCTACCGGCAAGCCCTATCTGGCACACCAGGCCCCGTCTACATCGACTGCGGAGCAGACGTCCTGTATGAGGAGATCGAGGAGTCGGATGCAGTGGCCGGAACTCATGCGACGTGGAAGAGTGTTCCATCAGGTGACCCTGTTGCGATCAAAGAGGCAATTGATATGTTAGCTGCTGCGGAAAAGCCAATAATCTTTGGAGGAGGAGGGGTCTTCTTCTCCGGTGGCGCACGTGAGCTAGAGAAGCTGGTTGACCTGACAAGCACGCCGTTTTACACCGCTCCAATGTCGCGCGGCCTTGTTCCCGAGGACCATGTGGTGTCCTTCCAGGCGGCTCGCAGCACGGCCATGCGCGAAACAGACCTGGTTTTAATCATCGGCACTCGCATGAACTGGATGCTGCAGTATGGCCGACGGTTCCCTAATGCGAAAGTGGTGCAGGTTGACATCAACGCTGCCGAAATTGCCCACAACCGGGACGTTGACCTGGGCATCGTAGGTGACGCCAAGTCGGTGCTCGGCCAGATGAATGCTGAGATAGAGACGCGACCTCAGGACTTCGCAGGCAGGTTGGAGAACGATTGGGTTGCTACTCTTCGTGAGGCCAACGATCGCAACGCCGAACGAAGCGCTCCTCTGCTTAACTCGACATCGAAACCGATACATCCTCTGCGCCTGTGCAAGGAGATCAATGACTTCTTGGACAGAGATGCAATTCTCTGCGTTGACGGCAATGAAATCCTGCACTTCGGACGGCAGTCGCTGGCCACATACGAGCCCGGGCATCGACTTAACTCTGGCGTAACGGGCACCATGGGCGTAGGTCTCCCATACGGCATCGGAGCAAAGATCGCCAAGCCAGACAAGCAGGTCCTGGTGCTGCACGGCGACGGCTCCATGGGCATGAACGCCATGGAGTTGGACACCTGTGTGAGGCACGACATCCCCGTCGTCACAGTCATCAGCAACAACGCAGGCTGGACAGCTAGGACTCCCGATCAGCGCAAGCCTGGCCGAGAGCTGGGCTTCACCAATTTCGATGGAATGGCCAAAGAGTTGGGCGGCTACGGCGAGACAGTTGAAGACCCAGACGACATTCGACCGGCCCTGGAGCGAGCCTTCGCCAGCGGAAAGCCAGCTGTTATCAACGTCATCGTTGAGCCAACTGCAGCAGGCGTGTCGCGATCATGGGGCGGATCGAATATGTAATATGTAGGGTGGAGTTATGAGTTTTTACTGATTAGTAGCTACTCTTTGTTAATTAGTTAGAAGGCGGAGAGGTTTGCGCTAAGAGTGGGTATTTTTGACGCAAACCTCGATTCTGTGCCCAAAGTAGGATGGAGTTACACTTCTGCTTCTTGGCTTGCTAGAACCGTAGCAATTGCTGCCCCAAAAACCAGCCCAAAAACGGTTCCAATGCTGATCCACAAGCCCATGTTGTCGGTTACGGCACCAACGATAATCCCAACAGTCAAGCCCATGACAAAACTTATTCCTGGTATTCGTGCTGTTTTCCCAATTAGCAAATCTCCATTAATTTCCTTAACACCTTGATTGACTCAAGCCAACGAACAAGGTTGTTCTAAGCACTCATTGTAGCCAACTGTACAAATGTCTGAAATATGTTTATCGGCTGCTGATTCCACCATTAACTCTGAGTTTTTCTCTTCTGTTCATGAGAACATGGTCTAATCACATTAGCCGACACAGCATTCTTACTTGAGAACTTCGAGGGTGTAAAGCTTATCTGAGAGTATAGTATCCATGCCGCTTAAAAATTCTTGTTCAAAGTCCCTAAGGCTGATATGGCGTCCAATCAATGCGTCTGCCTTTCCCAATACGAGGAACATGCGCTTAACTACTGCGCTCTTCATAGATTCATCTAGTCCTTCATCAAAACGCTACTAAAAGCGTTCGTTATCTCCCTCAGGTATATATGAAGAAACTGTGAGATATTCCGTATGCACCAGTTCTAACATATCCTGAAGCATACGCGAATCGAACTGCAGAACCTACTGAGGTCAGTGCCTGATCAAATCTTCTCCCTAACCCCTTTCCACCTCAGGTCACAAGTGAAACACTACCTTTTAAGTATTTGTACATGGAAAACCCCCTTTACTAATGGCGGCGATGTTATCACATGGGACTACTGCGAAAAAGCACTGGGAAATATTCTAAAATGCTAGAATAAATTCATGGTAACCTCGAATTCATCCAAGAATCATGACTTCACGGCGCATCTGACCTGGTTTTGCCGGATGCTGAGGGAGTATGGCTTTTTGGTTGGCCCGCTGGAGACAGCAGATGTGATTAAGGCCATGGGCTCCGTGGACATGATGGACCGCGGTAGGGTCTACTGGACCCTACGCAGCCTGCTGGTCTCTCGGCAGGACGAATTCCCAACCTACGATGGCCTGTTCGAAAAATTCTGGAACTTCGAGCCAATCCCCACAAGAGGTATGACCAGCGAGGGCTCCAAGAAACTTCAGGAAACGTTAACCCTACGGCGCAATCCAATCTCGCTATTTGGGATGCGGGACGATCAGCAATCAGAAGAGATTGCCATACAAGAGCTACGCATCGGCGCGAGTCATGTTGAACTGGACTCCCCAAAGAACTTAACGACAATTCACGCTGACGAGTTCTCGGAGCTAGCTCGCATCGCCGCCCGAATAGTGAAGGCACTGGCTTCCCGTCCTGGAAGGCGACGCAAGCGCCACAAACGCAAGGGTGTTCCTGACCTTCGAGGAGCCATGCGCCTGAATATGTCCTTCGGAGGCGATCCCATCATCATACCCCGGCGGAGGCGCGTGCCCAGGGTACCCCGCATGCTAGTTATCCTAGATGTTAGCGGGTCCATGGAGCGCCACGTTCAGCTACTGTTGCAACTGGCCTACGCCGTATCTCAGCATACCAAGCGCGTAGAGGCGTTCGTCTTCAGCACTAAAGTTACTCGTGTTACGAAAGAGCTAGCAAAACCCTCCTTCACTGAGGCACTGAAAGGTATAGGCGAAGAGGCATCGCACTGGTCTGGCGGCACACGCATTGGAGAGGCTTTGGCCACTGTGAACTCTGACTTTGCTTACCTAGTGGACAAGCACACAACAGTATTTCTCTTGAGCGATGGTTGGGACACCGGTGAGCCAGAGCAGCTAGCCATTCAGATTCGACGAATGAGGCAACGAGTCCGTAGCTTTGTGTGGCTGAACCCACTCATAGGCACACCTGATTATCAGGCTCTCACTAGAAGCCTTAAATCTGCAGAGCCGTACGTGGACCACTTCGCATCGGCGTTAGATGTCGCTCACCTCAGGCATCTGCCTCAGCTCCTTCGCTCATGAAATGGTTATGAATCGCATAGCCATCACCTGATTCCCACACCTTACGTCGACACTATCCACACACTCTGCCACGGGCCGTCAGCGTAAACTAAGAACTGTGGAGTGTTTCTAAGAAATGCTCTTCGTTTTGCGGGAACCAGAAGCCTCAAATTCTTTGCTAGATGGCGATGCCTTGTTTATACCTTTGCCCTGCTAGTGCTGACTCTGACGCGATGAATTCCTCGCATACAGTGGCTTAGCAGATTTGCGACAAAGGATTTAACAATGATGAATGCCGTTAATTTAAGGCCACTGCGCACGACCCGGGTTGTATGGCCACCGGAATCGTTAAGCGCAGATCTTAATATTGACGACTTCGTCCTCAAACCACGGGGCCTTGCCAAGTCTTCTCCCACTGCCGGTCTGATTCTGCCTTTTGTGGCAGCGCTCTGCTTTTCAGTCCTCATCGCATTTCTCATGTTCGAGTTCCGCCACCTAATATCGGAGCTTGGCAAATGGGGATATGTCGGCGTGTTCTTCATAGAGATGGCCAACAGCGCTACCATCATGTTCCCGACCCCAGGCCAGACTATACCTTCGCTCTGGGCGTGACGCTGAACCCACTGATCCTCACAGAAGAACAGTGCGGGCACTACCGGCTGCCGCGCACACCGATCAAGGAGAGCGAAAAACGGAGAACAAAATTTGAGGAAATATTCGGCGCCGGGGCAACCGAACTTGATGCACTTGAGGCACTTTATCCCGGCGAAATGGCT
>CAJWRP010000286.1 GCA_913046025.1 uncultured Chloroflexota bacterium | reverse complement strand
TCGCTTGGTATATCTAATATGGTTAATATTGACAGATGCGAATACTAAGTACATACTAAGTTGTGTCGTTAATGTAGGCGTATAAGGCGAGATAGTATTGGATTACAAAGAGCGGGTGGCGGGACTGATGTTGGGCGGAGTATCGAAAAGGCTGGTCACTGTTGTGATCGGCTTTTTGCTGATTGGGACAATTGCAGGTGCATGCGGAAGGGACGACGCGTCTGAAAGATTGGTTGTCTATTCTGGTAGGAGCGAGTCGTTGGTCGGCCCTCTCTTCGCACAGTTTGAGGCCGGAACCGGTGTAGAGGTGGCCGTGAAATACGGCAGCACTTCGGAGATGGCTGCAACGCTGCTGGAAGAAGGCGAAAACTCACCGGCGGACATCTACTTTGCTCAGGACCCTGGTGGACTAGGCATAGTCGACAAAGCCACCCTCTTAACAGATCTCCCCAATAAGATCTTGCGTCAGGTTCCGGAATGGGCTAAGTCCCCTGAAGGCAGGTGGGTTGGCATTTCCGGCAGGGCCCGTGTAGTCGTATACAACACTGATCGACTGTCAGAGGACGATCTGCCTGAGTCTGTAGAGGGATTGGTATCCAAAGAATGGAAGGGCAGAGTAGGTTGGGCGCCAACAAACGGTTCGTTCCAGGCCATGGTTACGGGCATGCGTGTGATGTGGGGCGAGGAGAGAACTACGAACTGGCTAACGGCAATGAAGGCGAATGACCCGAAAGAGTATCCCAAGAATACGCCAATTGTGGCCGCCACAGAGTCGGGCGAGATTGATGTGGGCCTCGTAAATCACTACTACTTGTATAGGTTCATTCAAGAGCAAGGCGACGACTTTGCTGCTCGAAATTATCACCCGACCTTTCTTGGTCCAGACAGCCTGATAATGGTGGCTGGTGCGGGCATTTTGGAAACATCGAAGAACCCGTCCGCTGCCGTGAGATTTATAGACTTTTTGCTTTCGCCGGAGGCACAGCAGTACTTCGCCGACGAGACTTTCGAGTATCCGGTAGTAGAAGGCGTGGCGACTCACAGTTTGCTAAAGCCAATGGATGAAATTAAGAAGCCGACTATCGACATGGCGGATCTGGACGACTTGCAGGGCACACAGGCTTTGCTAAGAGATTTGGGCATTCTTAACTAACTCAGAAATTTTTGATAGATCAGGACTGAAGACCGATTTGGCTACTTTGAATCCCATAGACGCGTTTGCACAAGGCCGCATATCCAGCGGTCTTGGATTCAAGGTGCCACCCTTGGCGGTCCTAATACCTGCGATACTGGTGGGCTTGGCGATGCTTGTGCCGGTGGCCTATCTTGTTCTTCGAAGCGCCAGCGCAGGGGAAGAAGTTTGGGACGTCCTTTTCAGAGTCCGGACGGTCCAGACCATTGGAAGAACAGCTCTTCTGATAGCAACCGTTACTGGGGTGTCGGCGCTGATAGCTGTGCCTATGGCCTGGCTAACCTCCCGCACGGACCTGCCCTTCAAGGGAGCATGGACGCTTCTCGCAGCCCTGCCGCTGGTAATACCCAGCTTTGTTGGTGCTTTCCTTTTCATTTCGGTAATGGGGCCTAGAGGCCTTGCGCAACAGGCCCTTGGTTCGCTGCTTGGACTGGAAAAGCTACCCGATATACACGGCTTGGTTGGCGCTACTTTCGTACTGGCGCTGCTTAGTTACCCCTACTTATTTCTCACAGTGAGAGGTGCCATTAATAACCTGGACTCTTCGGCCGAAGAGGCTGCTAGAGGCCTTGGGCACAGCGCCGTAAGCAGCTTCTGGCGCGTAACCTTGCCTCAGCTTAGGCCATCAATAGCGGCGGGGTCGCTTCTGGTCGGCCTTTATACTCTCAGCGATTTTGGCGCTGTGTCACTCATGCGCTTTCCGACATTTACGTGGGTGATTTTTCAGCAGTACGAGTCTGCGCTGGACCGATCGCTAGCGGCCATGTTTTCGCTGATTCTGGTGGCAATGGCTGTCGTCGTTCTTCTCACGGAAGTCTACACTCGGGGTCGCCGGAAATACTTTCGGAGCGGCTCAGGGGCAGCAAGAGACCATCGGGTGCAAAAGCTAGGCGCCTGGAAGTTGCCGGCGATTTTATTTTTGGGCACTATATCCATTCTGGCCCTGGCGATGCCTACCGGAGTGTTAGTTTTTTGGCTCGTGCGAGGGGTAGCAGCTGGAGAACCCCTTTTACTACTTTGGCAGGCCACGTACAGCTCTGTCTTAGTCTCCGCCTTGGCGGCCCTTGTGACCGTGTTGTTGGCGATACCGGTAGCGGCACTGATTGTGAGGTACCCATCTCTCCTGAGCAGGTTGATGGAGCCGGTCAGCTACGTTGGGTATGCGTTGCCAGGAGTTGTGGTGGCTCTGGCGCTGGTGTTCTTCGGTGTTCGTTACGCCAGCCCGATTTACCAGACCACGTGGCTTCTGGTCTTTGCTTACGCTGTCCTGTTCTTCCCCGTGGCGTTGGCATCCATCCGCTCATCTTTGCTTCAGCTAAATCCTCGATTGGAGGACGCTGCAAGAGGCCTCGGCTATACCCAGCTGGGCGTTCTGATAAGGGTCACGGTACCCCTAATGCGGTCGGGCCTGATAATGGGTGCGGCAATGGTATTTCTCCTTACTATGAAGGAGTTGCCTGCTACGTTGATATTGGGACCGTTGGGTTTTAATTCACTAGCTACAGCAGTCTGGTCCGCATCTTCCGAGGCTTTGTTTGCCCAGGCGGCAGCCCCAGCCTTACTTTTGATTCTGATATCATCGGTGCCTATGGGGTTTTTAGTCATTCGAGAGAGAGGTTTGAGGGCGTGAGTGAGGCAGTAATGCGTTGCTCGAGTGTCACCAGATATCATGGCGCTGTTACTGCTGTGGAAGATGTGGAATTCGAGTTAACACCTGGAGAAATCCTCTCTATTTTAGGGCCCAGTGGATGCGGCAAAACATCCCTGCTAAGGCTAATTGCAGGCTTCGACAGCGTGGATGGCGGCCAGATATATATAAATGGCCAACTTGCCTCATCAAAAAGTACCAACCTGGCCCCGGATCGCAGGAACGTAGGAATGGTTTTTCAGGAGTATGCCCTGTTTCCGCATATGACAGTGAAACAGAACATCTCCTTCGGTTTGAAGGGAATGCCGACATCAGAACGCGAGGCTCGATTCGACGAAGTCATGGAACTGGTGCGACTAACTGGCCTGGAAGCAAGATATCCACACGAACTCTCTGGCGGGCAACAGCAGAGGGTGGCTCTGGCTCGAACGATTGCTCCTAAACCGGGGATCATTTTACTGGACGAGCCCTTCAGCAATCTGGACACTGACATGCGTTTAGAAATGCGTGGCGAGGTCGAGAGAATTCTTCGTAGCAATGACATCGCGACGGTGCTGGTTACTCACGACCGGGATGAGGCCTTTGCTATGGCGGACAAGGTCGGCATAATGCGAGAGGGTAGACTGGAGCAGATCGACACTCCAGATAACCTATACAGCACGCCTGCGAGTACGTTTGTGGCTAGGTTCTGCCGCACTTGTGACTTTTTAAAGGGCAGGGAAATGAATGGGGTTATCGTCACGGAGATTGGAGACCTCCCGTTCTCCAGCGGGGCTGGCGCAATAGAAGAGGGCAGCGAAGTGAGCCTTATGGTCCAGCCGGACGATTTCCGTGTCATTAAGGACCCTAATGGGGCGTCGGTGATCGAGGCCAGGGAGTTCCGAGGTGGTGAGACCATGTTATTGGTCAGAATGCCCTCAGGAGCGAAGTTGAACTGCAGGCAGCTAATCCCCTCCAACTTGGATCCCGGAGATAGAGTGACCTTGATTCCCTCCAGCGATTCGCCTATGAAGGCTTTCCGGGCCAACGCAGATGATTCATTGGAAGCAGGCCACGGCAAATAAATTGAACTTATAGAGAATAAATAACTATGGTAGATTCAGCTTCACACGGTCACAGCGGCACAGAATCCAGGCTTTCAATGGCCATGGAGAATTACCTGCTGTCCATTCTTCGTTTGAATGAGCAAGAAGTTATTGTAACTCTCACCAAATTGGCCGAGTTTCTGAAAATGCTTCCAGAGGGCGAAGGGGTCGGGACTTCGCTGCCAACGGTGGGTGGCATGATCCGTCGCATGGCTCGCGAGGGACTGGTAGAGATTACA
>CAJWRP010000285.1 GCA_913046025.1 uncultured Chloroflexota bacterium | reverse complement strand
CCCTACGAGTTTGCTACCAGTGAGATTGAGGTGGCAGCTGTGTTGGAAGTCCCTCTATCTAATCTCATGGATAAGGCAAACAGGCGTGACGATGTACGCTTGGTAAATGGTAAACTAAATTATGCTCCAGCTTTTGCCCATGATGGGCATGTCATATTTGGGGCAACTGCTAAGATTTTGGACCAGTTCCTGGCACTGCTGGAAAACGCTCCTAATGAGGAGGCGCCGTGGCTGAAAAATCGGCTCCCACAATAGACGAATTAAAAGATGAACTGGCGAAATTCCCATCGTCGGTCCTAGAAGAGTTTGAGAAGGCATTAGCACAGATGCCCAATAGCCTAACTGCCCCGCAGGTTGCGGACTGGGCTGGCGCTGGGCTGGACCTTGCCCAGATGACCGTTCGCTCTTGGGAGTCTTCGGCTCAGTATTTCAAAGTCAGTCCACTTGTTCTTGGATACATGCCGTTGAACTACTTCTTCAAGTGGGCCGACTGTGGGCAGGCGCTGTGTGCGGCGTCTCCCACACTTGCCACGGCTTTTTTCGAGGCAAGCCCAGGCACCATGAGCAAGCTTCGGTCTCGCCATATCGAAAGTTGGTCCGGACTTGGTCGCGGTCTATACAAGGGAACATGGAAATCCAGCACGCTGGCCTGCAAGTTCTTCCAGTCCAGCCCTGTGCTACTGGAGAATCTTAGCTTTCCAGAGCTTGAGCGTTTCGCCTCCTTTCTGGACTCCTTATCTCATCGCTCCTATGATCTAGCCTCGGAGTGCCTGACATTAGGGCAGGAGATATTTCCGCTCATTGGTGAAGACCGGGCAGCGTTCATATCGTTGGCGACGACTCTGGTGGAGACGGGATGGCGGGAAGTGAAGAGCTTCTTTGAGGCTGGCTCACGTGCCCTGCCTCGCGTTGAAAGTGCCCAGCGTCTGCGGTTCCTCAAAATGGCCGAGCAGTTGGTCAAGAACGGCGGCACGAACATCCCCGGAGTCATGCTGGAGATATCGAACGCCCTGACGCAGATCGAGTCTAACGATCACGCCCACATACTGGACCTGAGCGAGGCGCTGATGATTCACTCGGCCGCAGCAGTGCCGGAGTTTATCAAGGCATGTCCTCTGGCTCTCGAGAAGGTTACCATGTCTCAGTTGGAGAAGTGGTTTTCCGAAGGTGTTGGTATCCTGGAACAGAATCCTGACGGCGGTCTGGCCTACTTTAAGATCGAGTCCGCGCGCTCTGAAGAGGTACTGGAAAACCTATCATCTGGTGTGGAGTATGGTCGCATTCGGGACGTCATGGAGATGTACTGCCGCGGCCTGGCCGGCGCAGAATTAAAGCTGGCAGAGGTTGGTGACCTTGTAGATAAGAATATTGGTTGGGTCTCCAACGAGGCTCCGTCGACCGAGGGCTCAACAGTCTTTGTACCTTCACTTGTGGACAAGTACGCGTCCAAAGAGGACAACTTCGCCTGGTTCAAAGTAGTCTCCACCCATCAGGTTGCGCACCTTGAATTCGGAAGTTTCCTGTTCGATTTTGATTCACCATCTGTGATGTTTACAGACCGGCGGAAAGAGCTGGAAGAGCAGAGGTTGCAGCATCCCAGCAAGGCCAAACAGGATACGCTTGATGTCGAAGGAAAGGGTCTGGAGCGAGCCTGGGTAACCGATGCTCAGCGTTTCTTCGACCTGTTTGAAGACCGAACGTTAGCCTTGGACATATATACCGTAGTTGAAGATGCTCGTTTGGACGCCAGGGTTAAGTTAGAGTACCCCGGTATCCGCAAGGGTTACAACTTGATTCAGACCAGCACATTACACGATCGCCCTGAGATAACGGAGATGCCGGTCCGGCAGGCACTCGTGGAGTTTCTGGTGCGCCTTAGCTTGAATCAGTACGACGGCATTCCTGCACCAGAGAAGTTCGTTGATGAGGCCAAGGAAATCGGCCGTATCATACAGCAGGTTCTCAAGCCCGAGGCAACGGTAGAGGATACAGCAGAGGCCTCGTTACGCATATACGCCATAATTGCCCAGATTCCCAATGAGGATGTCCCTGAAGAGGACTGGGAAGACGTGGACATGGAAAATTCCATGGACGAGCAGTACGAGGACCCGGATGACATGGAGCAGCTTCTTCAGCAGCTGGCCACGGGCATGGAAATGGAAATGAGGCCCGACGGCGAGGAGGATTACGATTCCACAGAAGACGTCGAGTTCCGAGGCGACTTCAAGCCCGAGCTGGTCCAACTTCTCACAGAGCTTCGCATGCAGGAAGAGGGCGGCGGTAAAGATGGTGAGCCCATCTCCCAGGAGCAACTGGAAGAGCTACTGAAAAACAGCGCCGAGTTAGAGCTTCAAGCAACTCAAGGCGAGCTTCAAGAGTCCAGCAACATGATGGCCAACAACCTCATGAAAGAAGCTGGCCTGGATACGCCGCAGTCGCCAGAGTACGGCAAAGGGCCTCTGGTGCACGTGGACGAGGATGGCGGGGCGCTGGAAGCCAGCGAGCCTCAGACGTTCGTCTATGACGAGTGGGACTTCCGGGCCGATGATTACAAGCCCCGCTGGTGCATAGTCAAGCAGAAGACAATGGCAGAGGGTGATCCCTCTTACTACAGCACTACGCTGAATAACTACGGCAGCCTGGTCACGCAGATACGTCGTCAGTTCGAAATGATGGTCCCTGAGATGTTCCGCAAGGTAAAGCGGCTGGATGACGGCGAAGAGATCGACATCGACGATCTGATCGAGGCCATGGTGGACATGAAGACCGGCACAAGCCCCAGCGAGAAGTTCTACTGGCGGCGCAACAAGGTCCAGCGTGATGTGGCAGTGGCCTTCCTGCTGGACACCAGCGCGTCAACAGCCGAAGCCATTGACGACGCCAAGAAATCGCCGGACGACTGGGACGCTCCTGACGATCCGGTCGAATACATGGTCTGGCTTCGAACTCGCAGAGGAGAGGCCATGCGCCGCTCCTACAAGCGTATCATCGATGTGGAGAAAGAGGCGATTGTACTGCTCATCAACGCTCTGGAAGCTGTTGGCGACCTTTACGGTATATACGGTTTCAGTGGCTACGGCAGGGAAAACGTGGAGTTCTACACGATCAAGGATTTGGGCGAGAACTTCACCGAGCGAGTGAAGAAGCGTATCGACAGGGTTGCTCCCCTTCATGCAACGCGCATGGGGCCAGCAATTCGACATACAACATATAAGCTGGATCAGCAGGACGCACGGACAAAACTGCTGATCCTTATTAGCGACGGTAGGCCTCAGGACCGAGGTTACAGTCGCGAAGGTGTGGAGAAGGAGTACGCCGTCCACGACACTAAGAAGGCATTGGACGAGGCAAAGGCCAAAGGCATTCAGTCCTTCGCTCTAACGGTGGACAAGAACGGTCACGATTACCTCAAGAACATGTGTGATGATATGGGCTACGAGGTCTTGGACGACATCTACGAATTGCCGTCGAGGCTGCTGTATCTGTACAAGAAACTTACGATGTAGTTTAGGCCCTCAGGGTTTGACGTGATATAGTAGCAAAAGGAGCCGCTTACAGGCGGCTCCTTTTCTATGGTCAGATTTGTTTCAGCAAGAACAACTCGTTTGGTCTAATCTAAGCCTGGAATACGGTGGCTTCGCCTTTCAGTACCTCATCGCCGGACTGGTTCTTAATCCTGATGTCCAGTTTGGCTATGCTGCGCTGGTGTTAGCGGAGGTCACTGCTGCGTCAGCTGTGATGGTATCGCCGGTGATCTCGGCATATGACTTCACTATTGCCTCTGTTATTAATATTTCTCGTAGGGTCTTTTGGTCCACTTTTAATTTCTACTAGCTCTCCTGACTATTCTTCAAACATTGGGCAGGTTGATTAGCAATTCATAGTTCCGTGCCACGGTTATCTCTTGGCTGGCAGCAATCTTAGAGCATATGAAAAGCTGATTAAGAAGCGTCGTCGTGTGGCTCCGCCCCTCTCTTTTTGAATTGTAGGCAATTCAAAAATGAGTTTTTAGAATTCGGATTAGGCCCAGCAGCGCGTGGGTTGATGCGCGGCTGCGCAACCTCAGTCTGCCTGTTGGGTAATGGCCCGACGTAGAAGTCGACTGGTCGCCAGTTGCAAAAGCAATGTGTGATGTTCCTAGAGGACCGCTTACGTCCGTGACATCTGC
>CAJWRP010000284.1 GCA_913046025.1 uncultured Chloroflexota bacterium | reverse complement strand
GGACTGCCCTGGCTGGACTGGATGGGCGTGCTGGCTGAGGTACCTGGCGAGCCCAGCTAGCCAGGTAGCCCAGGAACACATCCAAAACAGTGATAACATTTTCTGTATTTACACAACTCACGCCCGCATTCATGGATCTGTAAGCATAACCTTCCTCGTCGAGCTTCTCCTGAATCAATGCCGGAAACGCGCGGTCATTGCCTACACCGTAGCCGGCTGTGAGGCTATCGCCCATGAAAAGAATCGTCTTGTCCGCAGACAAAGAATGAACCCCAAACGTCATCGACGTAAGGAGAAGGATGGTTTTAACACTTAATATGAAACCTTTCACAGGAGCTTCGTGACAGACATCTGAAACTAAGGGTCACTTTTTCTAAGGGTTCGAGATTATTAACACGAAGAATTATTCAGTTTCCTCCTATGGACATACTTCAAGTTCAAAACGTATTCAAAACATTCATAACTGAAAGCCACGAAGTCCCCGTACTTCGGGATGTAACTTTCTCTATCGAACAAGGCAGTCGTTGCTCCATTCTCGGACCTTCCGGAAGCGGCAAATCAACACTAATCCGTTGTATAAATAGGCTTGAAGAACACCAAGAAGGTAAAGTAGTGGTCAATGGCACTGAATTAAGCCACGATCTAAAAGACATCGATGCTGTCCGGAGCGAGGTAGGTATGGTTTTTCAATCATTTAACCTCTTCCCACATCTTACGGCTCTTGATAATTGCACGCTGGCACTGATTTGGGTTCGTAAAACACCCAAAGCTGACGCTGAGGCCTTAGCAATGGAGTATTTTGAGAGGGTAAAGATACCCGAGCAGGCACATAAATACCCAGGACAGCTCTCTGGAGGCCAACAACAGCGGGTCGCCATCGCCCGAGCCCTGGCCATGAGGCCGAGGATCGTCCTGGCCGACGAGCCTACGGGCGAACTGGATGACAATACCGCCGCAGAAATTCTGGATCTGCTCGGCTCCATTAATGAGGAGATGGGTACGACGATTCTCATTGTCACCCACGATCCTGACATCGCTTACAAGGTCGGCCGGGTGGTCATGATACGAGACGGCAAGATGGCCACTGAGATCAGGCGCAAGGTCACGTTCCACAGGCTATCCAGCGTGCCGGACACTGATCAGCTGCTGGAGGAGTTCATCCTGGTCGACGGGAGCGGTCGTGTGCAGATTCCCAGAGATGTGCTTGACGAGCTAAGCATAGGGAACCGTGCGCGCCTGAGAATCGAAGACGGTAAGGTGACGATTGTCCCGGTTGATTGATTGCGCGGAACATCCAATATAGAGTGTGGAGCGGTGATTTGGTAAGAGCACAAAGGCTGCTGGCCGCCGTGGACCTCTCTCGGACCTACATGCTGGGTTCGGAGGAGGTGCATGCCTTGCGGGAAATCAACCTCAACGTATTCCAGGGGCAGTTCCTGGCTATCGTCGACCGATCAGGCTCCGGCAAGACCACGTTGCTGAATATCATGGCTGGGCTGGACAAGCCCTCTACGGGGCAAGTGCTATTCGAGGAGCGCGACTTGGCGATTATGAGTGAGGATGATCTGACGGATCTTCGCAGACATCGAATCGGGTTCGTGTTTCAGTCCTTTGGTCTGCTACCGCTACTGTCCGCTAGGGAAAACGTGGAGTTGCCGCTACGTATATCCAGCGTTGGCACCGGAGAGCGGGAAGAGCGCACCAGGGAGGCGCTGGATATCGTGGGCCTGTGGGATCGTGCCCGACATAGGCCATATGAGTTGTCCGGTGGAGAGCAGCAGCGGGTTGCCATTGCCCGGGCTATCGTCATCAGGCCATCTGTGATTCTAGCGGATGAGCCCACTGGAGAGCTGGACTCCAATCCATATTTGGCCTATTCAAGGAAATGGTGGTCAAGCAGGGAATCAGTGTGGTCGCCGCCACTCACGACTCCACACTGCTTTCCATGGCTGACGAGGTCAAGGAAATCCGCGATGGTCGCCTGCTTGAACAGGCTGAGGTAGGCCAGCGCTTTAGGGATTAGTAGCCTCTGCGTTCATTTCTAAGGTTGATCAGAGTCCCTATGGCGTCGCTTTTGCTTTCTGAGTCCAGTCCTAGCCTCAAGGAAGAGCCGAAGTCACGGATCGCTTGTGGTGTGTTACCCTGCTCCGCCATGATCTTTCCGCGGACGTAGTAGGCGTAACCACTTAGCCTATCTAATTCGAAAGCGATCGATATTTCTTCCAGGGCCTCCATATACTCCTGCTCATTTAAGAGCCGTTCTGCCTGCATAACGTGCGAGTGCGCCTGCGCCTCATCCGACGTCAACGCAGTAGCCAATCTGACACCCACTACCAGAATCACCAGCGCCAGGGGCACTACCCACCAGCGCTTGTATAACGAATTGGTATCTACGATCCTGAACGAATTGCCAAAGAAGCCGTCGGAAACCCTCTGGTAGTTGGGTGCCAGGATCATCCCAACGACGAAGCCTCCCACCAAGCCGCCCATGTGGGCCCAGTTATCGATTCCTGAGATCGTGAACCCAAGTATGACGTTGATTCCGGCAATGATTAAGAGTCCCTTGAAGTTTTGCCTTTCTCCTTCGCCCAGCGTGTTTCGTCGGATGAAGTAGAACGCTGCTACTGCGCCCAGAATCCCCATGATAGCCCCACTAGCGCCCGCGCCAATAACTGTGTCGTTGAAAGCGAAGCTGGCAGTGCTACCCGCCAGTCCGGCGAGCACGTATATGATGATGAACCTGTATAGGCCGAATATGCGTTCCGCCATCTTTCCGAATATCAGCAGCCCCAAGCCGTTGAAAATTAGGTGCATTGATCCAGCATGCAGAAACATGGCGGTGAAGAGACGCCAGTATTCTCCGCCGGCTATGAATGGCCCAAACATAGCGCCGAAATCCAGCAGTACTTCCGGATTCTCTGAGCCCCCATAGGTTTCCATGGCGACCCACACCAGAAGGTTGACTGCGATCAAGAACCAGGTGGCGTAGGTCCGCCTATTCCATCCCGGCTGCTGGGCAGTTACTTGAGGATTGGTTTCCGATTTCTCGTAGTTCAAAACAAGGTCGTCCTGTACCGTCCGTGGCCTGAATCTAAATCGAGGTACTAATTCGAATCCTATACTCATGTAAACGTATAAACAATTCTTGAGTTGGCTTGCCTGATTTATGCTGCTAAACTGTCGGCGATTTCGATAGGTGGCAAATTAGCACTATAGGAGGACAAATGAACGGGAAATCCAACGGACCACTCAAGGGTATCAAAGTTCTGGACTGGACCATGTGGCAGTTTGGACCTGTAGCCTCCTCCATGCTGGGCGATATGGGCGCAGACGTAATTAAAATCGAAGCGCTGGACGGTGACGTTGGCCGTGCGCTGGCCAGGTTCAATAATCAAATGGTAACGCTGGAGGGCGACAGGAACGCCTACTTCGAGACCTGTAATCGCAACAAGCGCGGCATTGCCATTGATCTGAAGACGGAAGAGGGCAGAGAGATTGCCTACCGTCTGGTCAAGGACGCCGACGTACTTATAGAAAACTTCCGCAACGGCGTGGCCGAAAGACTAGGCATGGACTTCGAGACCCTCAAGAAGATCAACCCTAGGCTCGTCTATGGCTCTGCCTCTGGTTTCGGTCCCAAGGGGCCAGACGCCGAGCTGCCATCGCTGGACGGTTGTGGCCAAGCTCGGGCTGGTCTCATGATGTCAGCTACGCCTCCGGGCGCGGAAGTTCCCAACAGGGTGGCAGCGGCAGTTTCGGACCAGATGGGTGGCATTACGTTGTGCCTGGGTGTCATGGGCGCGCTGATGGCCCGCGACCGTGAAGGCATTGGTCAAAAGGTGGAGGTATCGCACCTTAGCAGCACAATGTGGCTTCAGGGCCTGTTTGTGGGAATGACTTTGCTGGGCGGCGCATACTCGTCGGTAGTAGAAAGAACGCAACCCCGCAATCCTATGGTCAACCTCTATCAGGACAAGGACGGCGAGTGGATCCAGATGATGAATCCGCAGCCTGCCCGCTACTGGAAGGACTTCGTAAAGGCCATGGGCCTGGATTACCTTCTGGACGATCCGGTGTTAGGCGATCCCGAACAAGTTGGCGATCACGGGACTGAGCTTGTGGAGATTCTGGACGAGCAGTTTGCGACGAAGACCTTCATGGAGTGGGACGCCATATTCCGCA
>CAJWRP010000283.1 GCA_913046025.1 uncultured Chloroflexota bacterium | reverse complement strand
GCCTGCCGCCGACGCCTTCATGAGCGCCCAGGCGTCGCCGCCGTCCAGCGCCTCGACATCGTACCGGTAGCGAGAGGGTTACGAGGGGTACGACGCGTTTCGCTCCGCCGGATCGTCGGACGTGTACTCCACGAACTCGTACTCGTTCCCGCCGCCGTCGTGGAAGTACGCGCGCTTGCGGTGTGGGTGAGGGTCGACCGGGATGCCGTCGCTGTATCCCGCGCCCCGTAGCCGCTCGATGAGACCGTCGATGTCGTCTACGACGAACGCCAGGTGGTTCACGCCGTTGTCGCGATACGGACTGCGCCCGCAGTCGGTTGGCGTCGCGTGCTGCTCTAGGGCGATGTACGTGGTGTCCGTCCCCAAGTGCAGCCACTGCTTCGGGCCGGAGTCCGTGTCGGCGACGCCACGGCCACGGATGTGGAAGTCCGGGAACGCGGTCGTCAGGAACAGGATCAAGCGGAGACTGAGGGAGATATCCCGCCTTACTGAGGTGCAGGAGGGTTGGGACGTAGTGTTCATAGCGCGTAGTGACGCTGCCTCCGCTGACTATCAGATGCTAAGTAATTCCGCCAGAAAGCTTTTCAGGCGTGCCCGCGTATTAAATGGGTAGAGCCTAGCTAATGGGCGGCGTGAAGAGGTGAGGTGATGAGGGGGCTGGCTTTAGTCGCAATAAAGATTTATCAGGTGGCGATATCACCGTATATCTCTGCCGGGGCCTGCCGCCACGAACCCACATGTTCCAGATACACCCAGCAAGCAATCATCAAGCACGGGGCAATCAGAGGCACTTGGATGGGTGCGAAGCGCATCGCCAGATGTCGTCCTGGGGGTACGCGCGGCTGTGATCCGATTCCTTGAATACCTTCATGCTCCAGTGGGCTCGTTCTTATTTCCGAAAGATAATTAATGAAATTTAACCTGAATCGAAGATTCCTTCTCGTCGCAATTCCCTTTCTTGTACTGACGTTGGCGGCCTGCGCCGGTCGAATAAACAATCCAGAGGGCTGGTCCGGCGGCACTGTTGATGGAGACACTCTTTACATAGGCACTCAGGCGGGCGACATACGCGCTCTGGATGTGGTCAACGGATTCACTAAGTGGCGTTTCGAACTACAGGGCGATGAGCAGTCCAGAGGAGTTTATGGCGCGCCAGCGGTTACCGAAGACGCCATATATGTAGGGGGATACGATAGCGTTCTATATGCGCTATCTCATGGTGGTGATCTGTTGTGGCAAGAGCCGGTCGGGGGACCTATAGTTGGCAGCCCAGTTGTTGCCGATGGCATGGTCCTTGTAGGCGCCAGCGACAACGTTCTTCGGGCAATTGACGTAGAGGATAGGATAGAACGCTGGAGTTTCGTAACTGGCAGCAGGATCTGGTCTTCACCTACGATCGACAGTGGCGTAGTTTACCTCACGTCCCTGGACAAGAAGGTCTACGCGCTCAAGCTGGAGGATGGGACAAAGCTGTGGGAGTTCGAGACAGGCGGGGGAATCGCATCCACGCCCGTTGTCGATGGAGGTACCGTTTACGTTGGCTCCTTTGATGGCGTGTTTTATGCCCTAAACGCTGCGACAGGCGAAGTGCAGTGGACCTTTGACGGCGCTGAGAACTGGTATTGGGGCGAGGCGCTGGTCGTAGGTGATACCGTATACGCTGGTTCATTGGATGGCCATCTGTACGCACTAGACAAGTCCACCGGCAGCCAGAAGTGGGCATTTGCCACTGCCGGTCCTATCGCCGGAAGACCGGTGATTGTCTTTGATATGATAGCCGTGCCCTCAGATGACGGCGGTTTGCACATGGTGAGATTGTCGGATGGAAAGGAAGTCGGATCCTGTAACGTGGGGTCGGAGCTAAGGTCCGCCCTAATACTAAGGGAGGACGTGGTGTTCTTGAATGCCAAGGACAGCTCCATCCGTGCGTTGCGGATTAAGTCCAATGGCAACCCTGACGAAGAGTGGGTTCACGTCGCAGATGATGACAACCCAATCGACGCTGGAAGACCGCCGGACTGCTAAGTCCCTTTAGAGATATATTTTGCAGATAATTATCGACATATGGAACATGTTGATCATCCAGCCGATGATCAACAGCTTGGTGCTTCTTTACAGCATATTCTTCCTGAATTTCGGTCTGGCAATCATGGTCTTCACCATGATTATCCGCGCTGTCATGATCCCTCTTACGATTCGGCAGAGCCATTCGTTAAAGCGAATGTCTGATCTCCAACCCAAGCTAAAGGCTATTCAAGAACACCACGCTAAGGATCGCCAGAAGCTCTCTTCGGAGACCATGAAGATCTACAAAGAGAATGGAGTTAACCCAATTGGTTGTCTGGGCCCGCTGGTCATTCAGTTCCCTATCTGGATCGGCCTCTTTCAGGCTATCAACCAGACGCTGCCATCCACTCCGGAACGTCTTGTAGGTCTATCTCAGCACTTATATTCATGGCTGCCCAGGGTGCATGAAGTTATACCTATAAATAACTCGTTCCTTTGGGTAGACTTGTCACTTCCAGATCCTACGCCTGTGATGCCGGTACTGGTGGGCATTTCCATGTGGCTCACGCAGAAGATGACCACTATGCCTTCTGCTGACCCAAGGCAGGCGCAGACGAATAAGATGATGTTGTGGATGATGCCACTTATGTTCGGCTTTTTCACAACCACATTTCCCAGTGGGTTGGCGGTATACTGGATTGTCTCAAATGTAATTGGAATAATTATTCAGGGATTTGTTACAGGCTGGACGCCAATAACCGATTTGCTAAAATTCCGAGGCTTTGGCTCTAAAGGGGCTGCGGAGGAACCGCAAGCTACCGCCGCCTTAGTGACCTCTGAAGAGGAGACGTCGACTAATGAAGACGATCGAAACGACAGCGAGGAGCCCAGAAGAGGCAATCGAAATCGCCCTAAAGGAGCTAGACGCCGAGCGCGCGGAAGTAGAAATAGACGTAGTTAGCCGTGGCAAGGCAGGAATACTAGGCATAGGCAGCGAGCCTGCCAAGGTAAGAGTCACACTGATTGAGGAGCCAGCCGATGTTGTTAAGGTAACCTCGGAGGTTCTGGAAAACCTCCTTGACGGTTTGGGCGTGGACGTTGTGCTGAACCTCAAGCAGGCTCATAACGAAGACCTTGGTGGTCCCGAGTTCGAGATTGAGGGAGATGACTCAGGCCTACTTATTGGCAGGCGGGGGGAGACCCTCAGGGCGCTTCAGTTCCTTGTAAAGTTTATTGTTAGCCGTAAGCTCGAGAGTCGCGCTAACATCTCCATAGATGTAGAAGGCTATCAGGCCCGCCGTTATGATTCGCTGGCCAATTTGGCTAATCGTGTTGCTCAGAGGGTTGCGAGTTCCGGTAGGTCGGTTACGCTTGAACCCATGCCACCAAATGAACGGCGCGCAGTGCACATGGCTCTTGCAGATCACCCCGGCGTTACTACGGAAAGCACAGGCATGGGTGACGGACGTCAGGTCATAGTTCAGCCAAAGTAGCTGCATATGCTCGGTTTAGATTTCGATGTCAGAGTGCAGCCCGACTTTCTGACTATCGGTCACATTCCCAAGGATTTGACGCCTGACGGATTCACATTGGGAGGCGCTGTTACTTTCGGTGCCCTTGCAGCTAAACGACTTGGCCTTTCCCCGGCAGTTGTGACCAGTGTCGGGCCGGATGTCGAATTATCACATACACTACCCGGCATTCCTGTGCACGTTGTACCGTCTTCGCAGACCACTACTTTCCTGAACACCTACGTCTCCGGCCGCAGAACTCAATATATTAAAGGGATGGGTGGACGGATATCTGCCTCTGACGTTCCCAGTGAGTGGCTGGCGGCTCCGCTGGTAATGTTGGGACCTTTGGCCCAGGAAGTGGACGCCGGTCTTGTCAAACTCTTCCCTCACTCTATCGTGGTGGCCTCAATTCAAGGCTGGCTTCGACAGTGGGATGACGAGGGCAAGGTGAACTCGTGTTCGTGGTCAGGGAAAGATGTATTGCCATATGTCGATGCTGCCATTCTTTCTATCGATGATATTGAGAATACAGCCGCGCTGGATGTGTGGAAGGACTTGACCTCCGTCCTGATATTTACGCAGGGTAGTGAAGGAATAGATGTGCATTTTGAAGGTGGGTGGCATCAAGTTAATGCGTACCCTGTGAATGAAGTTGACCCCACTGGAGCGGGCGACGTATTTGCTGCTGCA
>CAJWRP010000282.1 GCA_913046025.1 uncultured Chloroflexota bacterium | reverse complement strand
GCCCTTGAAAAATGTCAACTTCCTGAAAGAAGCGACTAATGTGCTTAACATTTACACGATAGACCATCACAGCCTCCATTTTCCATGTCCAGATATTCCATCACCGAACTCTAATTGTACCTGCCGTACCAGCATTTTAGTTCTGACTACAAATCAAACAAGTTCCAAAATAATTGGTCGTCAGGGAGGTAAGGTCAGAACCGGTCTCTTTGGCCTAGGGGCGACCAACAAGATGTCAACAGACTGGACGACTCGTTAACACCGCCGGTTCACTATGGAACAACAAAAGAAATCCATCGACCAGCCCACCAAGTACGAATTGGGCCTGCCGATTGGATTTCATGATGGCAAAAGGTTGCGCTTTTGTCAATAATCTTGACGTTATTTTAAACGTTTTTAGGCCAATAACCAACGCATGAAAGCAATATCACGACATTATTTGCATGTAGCTGAGTTCAGCTTATTGAACACCGAAGCTAGGCTTTGAGCTCCTGTATATGCTCATTCCAATGGTTGGCAATGCGCTCCAATCGCTGTACACCGGACATCTCTGCCCCGCTGCCATTAATGAGAACTACAGCGTTGGCGTCAGGCAAAGAACGCGCTGCGCTCACGAGGCTCTCTTGTATGGGAGTAAGCTCTTCGAGAAGTTGGCCAACATCCTTGCCGGCCTGGCGTCCAACTGACCGAGCGTTCATCTCGTCTGTGGATGCGTGAATGTGAAGGGCTTCTCCACCAGCGGCGACAGATGCCATGCCTTCTGAGGTCGCCTGATGCCAATAGATCATGTGACAGAGGTATTCGCGAGGAGTCCACAGTCCGATGCGACTTTCGGCGTCGGCATTAGCCTCAAAAAAAGTCACCGCAGACTGTACTGCCTCCTCTACGGACGAGATAAGTGTTTCGATGTTTTGTTCAGTCACGTTGAAAGTCCCCCTGTCGAATTGAAATTTGTTAAATTTGCCTAATTTTTTCTGAGCGAAATTAGTATTCGATCAGCGAAATTAAGTCGTATCCATCCAAACGGGCCCTGCCCTTCAGTTCACATAGCTCTATCAGCACCGTCAGTGCGGCAATCTTACCGCCTGTTTGCTCTACGAGCTTCGCTGAAGCTGCCATGGTGCCGCCTGTGGCCAGAAGGTCATCCACAATGACAACCCTTTGACCTTCAGAGATCGCATCCACGTGAACCTCAACAGTATCCGTGCCATATTCCAAATCATACGTCACCGAATTGGTTTCGTATGGCAGTTTGCCCTTCTTCCTGACAGGGACCAACGGTATTCCTAGCTGATACGCAATAGGAGCCGCAAATAGAAATCCCCTGGCCTCAACGCAAACTATAGTGTCAGGATTTAACGCCGCACACTTTTCGCCCATCTGGTCAATTGCATGCCTAAGGGCCGCCGGACAGCTTAGAAGCGGGGTGATGTCCTTAAACAGGATTCCAGACCGTGGAAAATCCGGTACATCCCTTATGTATTCCCTAAGGTCCATGGACCACTTTTGTATTCGTTTCCCGCTTCAGACTTTGTTTGTCTTTTCTTCCCTGCGAAGTAGCTCAAAGAAATTCCGCTCCGAAATCATAGTTCGGTTCGGAGGCCCGGTCAAGTGCGGGTTTACGTCTAATCCATCCCGCGCAGCCCCCAAGCCAATAGCTAGATGTATTGATATCCTGCAATCTTGCGAACTTGATAACATCATGACGGACAATTCATGAAGTGCAGAGGCAATAACTATGGCTCACCACGAGCAGTCTGACAATGCTTTTGAAGCTGCATACCGGTACGCAATTGAGTCACTTATCGACCATGTGCGAGAGAACAGCCAGCTAGAGTCCTGGAGATTCGTCGAAGAGGTGCGAGAAAACACAGGTGCAGACGGTTACTTCCCGGATTGGATACCGCCATTTGCGTCCTTCACAGGTAACATTTTGGACGGCGAGACCACTCCGAACCCGCTGATCTTGCAAGCTGCCATACTGCGGGCGGCCCAACTCGGCTATACGGACGGCTACTTTGCAGGAAAAGACGACTAGCCGGTTAACGAAAGGCCTTGAACATGACTTGCCCCCCTACTCGACCGGTGTTAAGTTGACTTCAATTCGGGCCAGAGGCGAGCAGATATATCAGGCCCGCCTCCTGGAGAGTTGAATGGCTTTTACAGACATTTTCATACCTGGCCGCATTAAGATGAACCTAATTAGCGACCTGTCGGTTCTCAAGGAGACGGCTTACCAGCAATCCAAGAGCGCTGGTCTATCCGAGCAGCGCATCGCCTTGTGGGGGGCGTGCTGCGACGGAGCCGAAGACTTGATGGCCCAGCTATTCGTAAAGAATCAGATCAAACAACTCGACTGGAAGCTGAAGAAGCGCAAGCGCAAGCTAAACAAGCCTCGCCTGCAAACCATCTACTGGTGGATGCTACTTTATCAGCTGGTATTACTTCGGAATCGCGGACTGGATGGTTACAACAAGGACCAAGAGTTCGGCAGCCTGCGCCAGATAGCCTTCAACTTCATTGAGGAGTTGGCATCTTCCCAGGAAAACGGCATGGTAAATCCAGGCCCATGGGGACCTGGATGGGACCGTCAGGTCTCACTGGAGGCTGCCCTCGGTCTTTACAACAGCGTAATGCAGGTATTTGGTGTTTACGTCGATCCGGAGGCGCGCATAGCCCAGGTATCCCTTTTTACATCCGCCACTGAGAAAGCCTATGATTCCAACATAAAGGGGCAGCTAGGCCTGCCAGGCACAGGAACCTGATGGACTATGACGCTGAGGACAAATGCCAACATCGTGTATCCATGAGTACTCGATAGCTTAAAAAGGAGAGCTGGGACATGAAGATAGCCATAATGGGGTCAGGAGGCGTCGGAGGATACTTCGGGGGTATGTTAGCTCGCGCCGGAGAGGACGTGACCTTCATAGCCCGAGGTGAACACCTCCAAGCGATCAAAAGTAAAGGCCTACGCATCTTCAGCGACCTCTCAGGTGAGTTCAACGCCGGCATACAGGCAACAAACGACCCTAATAAGCTGGGTCCAGTCGATCTAGTGTTATACACCGTAAAGATGTTCCACAATGACGATGCTATCCCATTCATTGCGCCTCTTGTTAGAGATAATACTGTGGTTCTGACCGTGCAGAATGGCGTGGACAACGGCGAAAGGTTAGCGAAAGTCTACGGCGAGGACCATGTGATGGTTGGTATGGTGGGCGTTCAGGCACGCATTCGAGAGCCGGGGGTCGTGGAGCAGCTTGGCCAGTTCGGCATCGCGGTTTTCGGCGAAATCCGGGGCGGCATCACCGATAAGGGCCGACGGCTGTACGACGTTTTCAAAAATGGCGGCTGGAACGTGGAAATTTCAGATAATGCCATGGGCGCAGTGTGGCAAAAGTACCTGTTTCTTACTGGAGCGGCAGGTGTCAACGCCATTACCCAGATACCGTACAGCGAGATGCGGACCATACCTGAAACACGTGAGCTCATCTTTCAGAGCTGTTCCGAGATACTCGCCGTCGGCAAGGCCAAAGGGGCGCCGGTCGATGACTCGATGCTGGACTGGGCGATGACGGCGCTGGACAACTTTCCGGCGGACGGAATGGCATCGCTGGCCAAGGACTTCAAAGCTGGGAACAGAGTAGAGCTGGAAGGCATCATCGGGACGGTGGTCCGTATGGGCAAAGAGTCCGTCGTGCCGACTCCGATTAACAGCACCATCTATGCACTGCTAAAGCCTGCTGCAATGAAGATAGAGGCAGGAGTCTAGGGTAGGGGCATACGCCCTTATAAGTCTTTCGCAAACTACGCAATTGAATGTTCAATTTCTGCCACACAAACCCCAGTTGGCAGCGATTGGCGTGCTATTCCCCGCGTATTAAACCTTGCGAGATATGCTAAAGCCGCTTCATCTGGTATTATCACGCACCTAGTGGGCTAATAGATGGCTTTTGCCATTCAAGAGGTGCGATTCACATGAAACGCTGGTCACAGTCATTGTAGTAATTGGGCTTGGCGGGTCCACCTTTTTCTTTGTATTTGTACCTGAAACAGACCTATCCGGACCAAGATCTCGCATGATCGTCTCCGTCTTGGTCATAATGATTCTTCTCTACGCCTTGCAGATTTCTTTTACTCGCCTCTTAGCGGGGCGTCAGCATGCTCCCCTTCATCTGATCGCGGAAGGAGCACATCCGGGCTCTAAAATGTGGCAGGCGGTAATGAGCTTCCCTCGGAACC
>CAJWRP010000281.1 GCA_913046025.1 uncultured Chloroflexota bacterium | reverse complement strand
GCCCGGTGGGACGCATGGGCGCTGACGAGGCTCTCCGCCAGATCACCAACCGCGAACGCCGTCGCCACGAGTCCGAAGCACACTAGCAGAAGTCTTGCGCTACATATACTTTTCCGTCTGGGGAAACGGCTATTCCTAAGCCGGCTCTATCGTAGGTATCCGTCAAGATATTCTCCATGTGACCAGGGCTGTCCATCCAGCCTTGTACGATGAGCATTGCTAATTCTTCTTGAGAATGCCACTCCCTGATAGGAATACCGTTGATATAGGTCGTAGAAGAATATAGCCAAGCCTGGTATATGTTTTCCGCCAACCCAAAGGTGTAATACCCGTCATAAGTCTTGATGCAGTCGTAATCTACTGCAGGATCTCTGTCAGTGGGACTTAAACCGTGCAGGTTTTCGTGTTCGAAATAATCATTTCGCGCCATATCAGAGCTGTGATTCTGCGCGATAGCCGCAATTTTCGAATCGAAGGCAAGAGCCACCATTCCATGCCTCATCCGCTCGATATTGACTAGATCATGAATCCGTTCTGCAAACAGTTTTAGGTCGATTTCAGGTTGAATCGCAGCATTGGTAGCGACTAAGTCTTTCAATGACTCGAAAATACCGGTTGAACCGGATGCCACTTGAGCAGGTACTGGCGTTCTGGTAAGGATAACAAAGCCAACTGTGGGTATCGGTGTGCGTTCGGGTGGACTGTCAGTCACAACGGGTGCGGGGGATCCTGAAGTTGGGATTGCAGTAAAGGTTCGACGTGGCCTCGGAGTCGACGTTGCAATAGGGACGAAGACAGGGGTAGCTGTCTGATTCAAATTCGAAGATTGTGCCTGACTGGCACTTCCGCTATCTTTAATGATGCCTAGAGCAATGGTAAGATCTCCGTGGCAAATTGCTCCCCAGTATTTGGATGACGCTTCCTCAGTCAACAAAGGCGCTATCGGAGCGGATTCAGGCCGCAGCAGAAAGTTTGCTACATTGCCTAATCTAGTGGGGCAAGTAGCCACTAATTTGACATCATCAAATACCATGGCGGGGGTGTCAGTACCGGTAGCACCTCGAAAAGAATGAACCACGAACGATCTGATCAAAACTATTGCAGCGAAGGCAATCAATACCACTAACAGGTCTTTGATCCACGATCCTCAACCTGGTCCAGATAACGAAGTCCCGAATCTTGTATGGTTGCAAGCAACACAGATGCATGCTGGAGAGTGTCCCTCTCGATACCACTCATCTCATTGACTTGGCAATTTTCACCTGGGATATCCCACTTTTTCGTACGAATAGCTAGACAACGTGAAGATTATCACACCAAAATATTGGAGGCTAAAGAAAGGGGCGGTCAAATGACCGCCCTTTTTCTCGTCAGCTAATCTTATTGGATACTACTCACCAAACTTGTCGCCAGCTTTTAAGCTTACGGACTCAATCCACTCGGGAGACATGACTTTACGAGCGCCCTCTGCCTGAACCCGGCCCACGACGATGCTGCCACCGCTGGCCAAAACCTCGAAAGCAGAGTCGCTTATGCTTACGATCTCTCCGGGAGCCTTGCCCGTGTCGCCGCTGTTCTTGCTGGCCCTGAAGAACTGAATCTTGCTGCCACCGAAGGTCGTTCCAGCGCCTGGGCTAGGGTCTGCTCCCCGCACCAGGTTGTAAATTTCGTCAACGGACTTGCTCCAGTCGATGATGGCGTCGTCAGCGCGGCACCAGCCCTCGTAGGTGGCGTTACTCTCATCCTGCACGATCTTAGAAGCTGTGCCGTTCTTCACCATCTGCACCGACTCGACCATAGCCTCAACGCCCATTGGGAAAAGCCTATCGAAGTAGACAGAGCCCAGGGTATCGTCCGGGGTTATGTCCGTCTCCTTCTGGAGAAGTATGGGACCCGTATCGAGTCCCTTGTCCGGCCAGAATATACTCAGTCCCGTCTTTGCATCGCCCATGATGATTGGCCAGTTGATTGAGCTGGGGCCTCGATGAAGCGGCAGAAGCGAAGGGTGGTACTGAATGGTGCCCTGCTTCGGTGCCTCTAGCATGGCATCCGGCACGATGTCCGTGACGAAGGCCATGACGCACAGGTCAGTATTTAGCTCTACAAAGGCGTCAATAGCGTCCTGGTTACGCATGCGTCGGAACTGGAATACAGGCACACCATGCTTCTCAGCGGCAACCTTGATGGGGTCCGCGGGCCTTCCTTCACGGTCTGGCGTGCAGAAAACGCCGACAACGTTTTCGCCGCTTTCTACCAGAGCGTTCAGTACACTCTCGCCGAATGCTGCCTGTCCAATAACTGCGACGCGAAAGTCGTCAGCCATCTATATCCTCCTGAATGCACTGCCAGCTATTACCGGCCTGCATTAGCCTGATTCCCCTACCAATAGGGGTGCACGCCAAGGGTGCATCACGGATGATATACGGGACGGATTTTTGCGTCAACAATAGTGCCTAAAAAGAGGTCGCTTCCTCAATTTGCCCTGCCAACAAAAGCCTTAGACAGATTGATTTATTGGACATCTAGTTTTCAGGCCTCGCAAAGGTATCTGGATACATAATCATTCCCGTATACTCATCTGCATGTCCATCGCGTCTAAACTTGAAGGGCAGAGGATATCCCGAGGATGGCTCGTTGTCTCCGCCCCATTTCTAGCCTATGCATTAACTGTCGGAACCGGCCAATACGCCTTCGGTCTCTTCGTAGACCCACTGGAGGCTGAATTTGGCTGGAACCGTACTCAGATCAACGCCTCGCTGTCGTTCACGGCAGTGGGGAGCTTGGCCGCGCCCTTCATAGGCCGGTATATGGACCGTCACGGTGCAAGAAAAGTAATGACAGTGTCCATTATGCTCATCGGCTTGAGCTTCTTGCTCAGGCCCTTGATGACCGAACTTTGGCACTGGTACGCCCTCAGCTTCCTTCAGTTTATTGGCTTCGCAGGGGGGTCCATACTCCCAGCTGGAAGGCTTGTGGGCATCTGGTTCAGCAGGACTCGCGGCAGAGTGATGGGCATCACGGCCATGGGGAACAACTTCGGCGGGTTGGCGTTCCCTCTGCTTACAGGGCTGCTTTTTGCACTGGGTTCGTGGCGGGAGGCTTACATCACCTACGGTGTACTGGCCTTTATCGTGGCAGCATATGCATTCGCAGTTGTCCGAGAAAATCCAACCCAGGACGCCTCGTCCAGCGACAAGAATCAGCAGAATGCCACAACAGTCATCCTCACTGGCTGGACGCTAAAAGAGGCACTTCACAGCAGAAGTTTTTATTTTATCGCCCTGACCATCATGCTGGGGACGTTTACTTACAGCACGGTACTGCCCCAGATCATCAGCCACCTTACTAACGAGGGCATCCCCAGGGGCTGGGCAACGCTGGGACTGAGCATGGTTGCGCTTTTCGGCATGTTTGGCAAATTCGTCCTGGGATACCTGGCAGAGCGCATAACAGCTCGTTACGCCTTGATGATTGATCTAGCCGGCCAAGCTACGTTCCTCATAGCCATGCTGTTTGTTGGCTTAACCCCCTGGCTCATATGGGTGATAATACCTTTTTTCGGCTTCTTCCTAGGCGCATTTGGTGCCCTGTTCCAAGTGATAGTGCAGGATGCCTTCGGTATCAAGAACTTCGGCAGCATCATGGGCGTTATCAACATTACAATGGTGATCTCTTTCGGACTGGGACCACTGTTGGCTGGCATCACCTTCGACATGACTGGCAGCTACCAGGTAGCGTTCATCACCGTGGCATGCTTCTTCGTTACCGGTGTACTGTCCCTCACCCAAGCCAAGACGACGGCTCGGGAAGCTGCGTAGCCCAAAATGAAAAGCGGCCTGAAGGACCTCGCGTTAAGAGGCTTGCCAATCAATCCCTGGTGTTTCACACCTTACGGACCATTGGTGTAGAAAAAGCATACATAACGTGTACTTCAGGCATTGAACCACCGCGCTTAAGATGGTCAAATAGATTACATAACCAGGCCAACTTTATTGGGCCTAAAACAGGCCATTCCCACCTTTACCGCGTTGACGACGACATTCTAAAAGGCGTACAATCAGTGTAAAGTTATTCCCAAGAGTTATCCTTGGTAATCATCAATCACAACTAGGATGGAGAACACAAATTAGGGCCATGAAGTAATAAATTTCGGTAGGAGAAAGCTTATGGATTCACGCCTCGCTAGGAAGATCGAAAAAGCTAAGGACTACGCGCTTCAACCAGAGCGGGTCAAATTCGCCAAGTACACAGCCACATTCAAAGGCGA
>CAJWRP010000280.1 GCA_913046025.1 uncultured Chloroflexota bacterium | reverse complement strand
CTACCTGTGCGTCCCACTTTAGGGTGCCGCGGACCGCAGTCTCCCGGTCGGGACCTTGGACATACTGGGTGAACATGAGCACCGGCAAGTGAGGGTGGTGTTCGACTATTTTCTGCAAAATGCCGAGGCCCTTAAATCGATCGTCCCGGTGCTCACCGAAGCGGACGTCCAAGAGAACGCCGTCGGGGCGCTTCTCTTGGATGGCGTAAAGTGCCGCCATCTCAAAATCGTCCCCGGTGATGTACTTGCCTTCAGGGGCCACGACAATGGCGTTCCAGCCCTCCTCTTCAAGGCGCCGTTTTACGCTTTTGACGATAGGGGAGTCGTATTCATCGTCCACGATCAGGATTTTTCGTTGGCCTCTGGATTGGGTCATATTTTGCCGCCAATAAACTCAAGCTTGGTTAACTGCCTTACATTATATCTCGTAATTCGGATCAGTTTACTTTATGGCCCTTGTAAACCGCTATGGAATATGGAAGAGATAAGCAACTGCTTCGAAACACTTAGGGCGCGTTGTTAAGGGAAACGTAAGGTTTGAGTGCCCATTTCTGAAGTGATGATTGCTACCGGACATCCACAACTAACTTGATGTTATGCCGATGGCTGCGGGTGACACGAGACAACCCCAGGCTTTCGATAACCTCATTGAAAAAGGAAACCTTATGATGAAAATCCGAATAACAATGGTTGCGGCTGCTTTAGTGGCAGTGCTCGTGGTGGGCGACGGTGTGAATAATGCCGACTCCCGCAACGGTGAAAACGGGGTGTCGACAATCAATCCTCCCGTCGGAACTTCGTTCCTGCCTGGCAAGAACAAGGTTGTGGAGAAATCTAATCCTAACGTCCATAATTCTTCAGATCCTGGTTACTTAGGCATAGTCTGGCATTCATTCACTCGCACATAGAGCCCCGACCTAGATAATAGGTCGGGGCTCCTATTGTTTTTGCAGTTTTTTGCCCTTGAAATTATCTAAATATTGTTCCAAAAATGAGAATATTTTACCTATCCACGTGACTCAATCGTGCTTAAATTCTGCCATAGTCTCTCATCAGTCGAAATATGACTAAAAGCTGCTCGTAAAAATGGCTTTGAGTCGCATCGTCTGACTCATCACAAGTGGGCCGTTAGTGAGTCTATAGATACCATCATAGAGTGAAACAGATGCAGCCAGTCAGCGTTAATGTCGCGGTATAGGCGATGCATGTATCAGCCCTAATATGCACAGACTACTCGGGCCAGGATCCGAGCGTGTCCTACAGCTCCGTAGTTGCCGGAGCGGTTGCACAGGCTCCGGGCATTGAGAACTTTCTGTTCAAGCCGGAACGAATTCACGAGCTTAGGCGGTTGCTCTGTGGAAAGAGTAACACTGGCCGAGAGAACATGGTTGCAGCCCCCAGCGCCTAACTCGGTCCCTTGGAGAGATCGCACGCATTTTTTTTTGTTGCGCTGTCCAGTGTGCGCATGATCGAAATCAGTGATGTCCCTGACCTGCCACCGCCATTGCATACCTCTTTGCTTAACCGTTAGGCAGCCTCTCTCTGCAGGCAGAATCCCAGGCGAGCAGGCAATGTGCCCCTCCTTGCACAACGTGCTAAAATGCCCAACGCTTGTCCACGTATATCACTTTGCGGCTGAACTGAAATATCTGCCAGACATGCCGAATGACAACAGAATGGAGAGGACGCCATGCTTGAAAGATTTAAGGTGCCTGCAGAGGACCAGGTCAGGGTTCCTGAAGATTCACTAAGAGAGACTGTTGGAGCCATCTTCGAGAAGATGGGTGTTCCGCCTGAGGACGCCGCCCTGGGCGCTGACGTCCTAACCGGCACCGACCTTCGCGGAGTGGAGACTCACGGCGTGTCCAACATGCTGAGGACCTACGTGGGGCAGTACAACCAGGGCACTCTCAATCCTCGACCCAATTGGCGGGTCACGCGTGAGTCCCCTGGCACAGCTGTAATTGACGCCGATAAGGGCCTAGCTGTGATCTTGGGACCTAAGGCTATGAATATGGCCATAGAGAAGGCCCGTACTGTGGGTGTGGGAATCGTTACCATGTTTAACGCGGGGCACTCCGGCGGCATTGGCCATCACGCCATGCTGGCAGCCCAGCAGGACATGGTGGGACTTGTCACTACAGCCGCCTCTACGCAGGTGGTGCCCACCTTCGGTGCTGAACCACGTCTTGGTACCAACCCCATCGCAATGGCAGCTCCCGCCAAAAACGAGCCGCCATTCCTGTTTGACGCAGCAACGTCCGCAGTCGCCGGCAACAAGCTAGGCTTGGCCAGAAGGGTTAATGCCAACATGGAGCCCGGTTGGATTACTCAGATGGACGGCACGCCCATCATGGAGGACTGGCCTGTTCCGGAAACCAAGGGGACTTACTTCCATCTGCCTCTGGGTGGCACAAGAGAAATGGGTTCTCACAAGGGCTATGGTCTGGCCATGATGACAGAGATATTAGGCACGTTCCTCTCTGGAGTAGTGCCAACGGTGCTGGATATGGACGGAGGCTCCAAGCACTCGTTCACGGCTTATAACATAGCCGCGTTCACCGATGTGGATGACTTTAAGGTGAAGATGGACCGCATGTTACAAATGCTGCGAGATACGCCTCCCGCTCCCGGTCATGACCGCGTTCTCTACCCCGGCCTGTCCGAGTATGAGGAGGAGCAGGACCGCAGTGTCAACGGCATACCACTTCACAAAGAGGTTATCGAATGGTTCAGTGACATCTGCGGTGAGTTGTCCATTCCCAGGCTCCGTACCATGTGAAATTTTCAAGTCTCAATGTAGGTAGTTTTTAGATTCAGCTTTGCTAGACATAAATGGCCCCGGTTTTAACCGGGGCCATTTATGTGGTTCTTATATTGATGGGCGCACTGATCTGCGTCCCAGGACAATTCCGAGGGAGCCTAGCCTAGCCAGAAGTACTGCGACTATTACGCCAACAGTTAGGCTTTGTGCCGGTGTTCTTCCCGTCGGGAGTGTCACCTGACTCTCAACGTTCGCGGAGCTTTGAGGTCCCGCGGTGTTGGAACTGGCAGCGGACGCTGAGGGTGATGAATTGTTTTCGGAGTTCAATATGACTTTGCCTATTCTAGGTAAGCTGGATATAAATTCGGCGTAGTCACAGTCGTATACGCTCTTCATTCCCGAAAGGTCTCGGATGTTGAAAACGTCTGCCAATTGGGCGTTGAAGTTGAAAATCAGTCAGGTGGGTGGCGGACGCTCAGTTCCTGAGTTGGAGCGGCGTACTCTGTGATGAACCCATAATCGCCGAACTCATCGGCCTTTTCTCCAATTAGCTGGCGGTAGTTGTTTCTGCCTCCGAACCCTGAGAAGCTCAGCTCCTCATTATCGATATTCAGTCCGGCGTAATTAACGGGAGCGGCCTGCGTGCCTTCGAATATACAGACCATCACGACCATATTGTTGTTGGCGGCCACGGCGGTGAGCCGCAAAGGAATCATTGGGAAGGAGCCATGATAGGTAATCTTTAATAACTGGACGTCCTGTGATCCCTGATAAGGCTTGAACTTCATAGCAAGGAATACAATTCCTCTTGCACGTAAACGATCGGCAGTGGAACCATGTCAGCGGTGACACCGTAATCGCTGTCTCGCAGCCATGTTATGAGTGCGTCTGGGTCTTCTAAGCCGATAACGTCGAATCCGTAAGGACCGACTTCGCAGCAGGTAAAAATCTCCACAGAATCCAGAGCCATCGCCTGCGGTGCAGCGAATGCCACCATTCGCGGTGGGACGGCACAGATAGGTGGCTCAGGCGGAATGAAGACGACATCAGTGGCGATTTCCAATTGTGTCAAGGCCGAAATCCCAAACTTGTTTGACATCTCTGACGCTCTTTTCGAACAGTTGTCTAGGGTTGTTGGAGATAATGACGTCGCGGGGCGCAGGGAATTCCTATTTTTTTGATGAGTCTTACACATTTGCCTGCATGACTTGGAATTGAAAGGCGTGGCCGCTTGCCGTCGAGAGTGAATGCCGAGTGTTGTCATGAGGCGAACGCACCGGCACAGCCTTGCAATTGCCACTCATAGACCAGTGGCCCACGCCGAACAAAGGAAAGAAGCTATCTTGCGAAGCGTTCTGGTCGATAATTTTCAAGAAGGTCTATGCGGGCGTCGTCCAGGATTTCAGTGGTGGCGAACTCGCCGACCAGCGGAGCCAAACTTACGCCGCTGTGCATGGTGGCGAAGTAGAGGTTAGGCACCGATTCCGTAAATCCAAGAATAGG
>CAJWRP010000279.1 GCA_913046025.1 uncultured Chloroflexota bacterium | reverse complement strand
CAGCTCCTGTACGTTGAACATGAACCCGCCGTCACCTGAGAGGGCGACCACTGCCTTTTCTGGACAGGCGTATTTGGCACCCAGCGCCACCGGGTATGCGAAACCAAGGTTGCCAAAATACGATGAGTTCAAGTAGGAGCGCGAGTTGTACACGGGGAAGTGCAGACGGCTGTAGTAGCCCATCTGCGTCATGCCGGGGACCAAAATGCCGTCGTCAGGCATCGCGTTTCTGACTGCCTGCGTGAAAGACTCCAGCGGCTCGGATGCCAGGACCTTCCCGAAGAACCGCTCACGAACAGAGTCGATGTCTTCCTGTTGGCTCTCCCGCTGAGGCACCGTAGTGGCCATGACCTTGTGCATCTCTTCCAGCGTAAGCCTGGCGTCACCGACCACACCTAATGTATCAGGCCAGTTCCGGCCTATCTCAGCCTCGTCAATGTCCACCTGCACAATCTTCTGGCCTCGCAGGATATTTGGAGAGGCGTTCCGCGTACCCACCGCCAGTATCACGTCGTAACGGGCCATGTAATCGTGAAAAGGATCGTCTCTGGTCCGGGGCGTTCCCAACGACAAGTTGTGCCGTTCGGAGACCGTACCTTTGCCCTCGGCGGTCGTCATGATGGGCGCCTGCAAGTGCTCAGCCACTTTCAGCAGGGCCTCACCCGTGTTGGACGAGTTTCCGCCACCACCAACCAGGATGAGAGGATCCTTTGCACCAGCGAGAACCCGTACCGCCTCTTGTATGCTCTCCGCGCTGGCAGCAGGCCTCTGGTAGTTCACCGGCTCCATCAGTTCAATGTCCTCGACCTGCCTCAGCGTCTCAGGCGGTATCTCGATCTCCACCGGGCGGGGCCTGCCGGACTTGAGCTGGTAGAAGGCCTCGTGAACAGCCTCTGGGACATCGCGGGGGTCCAGAATTCGCTGAGCCCACTTGGTGACGGGCTTGATGATGTCCAGCTGATCGTTGATCTCGTGGAGCATTCCTCGGTCCCCGCCGATCATGTCCCGCTCGATCTGACCGGAAATTACGAGGATAGGCGACGAAGCTGCATATGCCGTTCCGATGGCGGCGGACGCATTTTGCAAACCCGGGCCAGGCACAACCAGGGCTGTGCCAATGCCGCCTCCAGCTCTGGCGTAACCATCAGCCATATAGGCCGTGGCCTGCTCATGTCGCGTGGTGATGAACTTGATGTCCGTCTCGTCACGCAGGGCGTCAAGGGCGTGATAGAGCTGCACACCGGG
This sequence comes from uncultured Chloroflexota bacterium, assembly GCA_913046025.1. The sequence goes on along the minus strand of CAJWRP010000279.1, from coordinate 3,032 downwards.
CAGTCCAAATATTACTCGAACGCCCTCTCGCTGAAGCTGTTTGGCCAGGGCTTGTCCACCGGTCATCTGTGGCATTATTCTCAATACCCTTTCTGCTGATAGCTATCGTTGAAGCTTCAAAAAAAGGGCCCCTGCCATCAAGGCTGGGCCCCTTTGCGTATTCGATAAGAATTCTATGAAGGCCTCGTGTCGGCGTAGTCCTGCCGAGCCCTGGCCAGTGCGGCATCACGTTGTGCCAGCAGCTCTGGCCTCTTGGCTGCGGACCACGCCTGGGAGCGTTCCAGACTCTTGATCGAACCCTGGAAATGCGGCATTACGTACCGCGCAACCAGCTCGTAGCTGTGCAGCACCTGCTCCCTTGTACCCCACTCGGTGGACTGAATCATGAAGCCGCCAAAGCCGCCCGTCTGCTCATCCAACCTATTTATGCTCTCGATAAGGTCGTCGGGAGTGCCGACGCACCACGCGCCCCGCTCCACCATAGCGTCGATGATCTTGTCAGGAGGGCCGTCTATGGCTGCCGGCTGGCCCAGGGTATCCTCGAAGTACTCGCGCTGGTAGCGGCCTGCGTTTTTGCGGGCCTGCTCCATGGCCTCTTTCTTGGTCTCCGCCAGGTGGACGTGCATCACGACGCGCCATTCGTTGCGGTTCATGGTGTTGCCGTTCTCGGCAGCGGTCTCCTCTGCGATCCGCCAGAAGTCATTCAAGTCTGAGGAGGTGTTGCCACCTCGGATGACACTTACGGACAGCACCGACGTGCCATGTTTTCCTGCTAACACCATGCCGGAAGGGGACTGAGCGGCGGCCACGGCAATGGGGAAATGGGGCTTCGTATAGGGCTTCAGGTGAAGCTGCGCCTCTTTGAGATTGAACCAATCGGACTCGTAGGTGATAGGTTCGTCTTCCTTAAGAAGCCTCATAATAATGCCAAGGGACTCATCCATACGCCTGCGCTGTAGAGTCGGCTCAATTCCCAGCATCGAGGCGTCGGTAACCAGTGCTCCCGGTCCAACGCCCAGCATTACGCGGCCTCTGGTCAAGTGGTCCAGCAGCACCATGCGGTTGGCCACCATGAGCGGGTGGTGATAGGGCAGACTGATGACTCCGGTGCCCAGCATGATGTTCTTCGTGCGCTCCGCGGCGGTGGCCATGAACACCTCTGGAGAAGCTATGATCTCCCAGCCAGCGCTGTGGTGCTCCCCGATCCAGGCCTCGTCGTATCCCAGATCATCAAGCCATTTTATCATCTCCAAGTCGCGTTCCAGGGAAAGGGTAGGGTTCTCTCCTTTCCAGTGAAACGGGGCCATAAAAACGCCGAATTTCATGCGCTCAGGAAGAGCCATATCTATTACATCCTTACGAAAATTTCGGTCTACCAACTTTGGGAATAACGCCAAAGCCAGACCGCCACGAATTCTAGCATTTTTTGTATAGAGAGCAAAGGGCATGGATGCGGGCTGAGGGTATAGGCAGGCGTAGCTCGATTTGTAGTGCTCGGTATGGCAAGAAGAGGGTAAGGGCTGTGACACGGGACGTAAACGGGCGCAAACCGATTCGGCTTCGTATCCAATAGATAGAACGCTTAGGAAATAGGGTTAACTGGCGAAGGTGCCTTCTACCATGCGACGAGCGTCGTCCACGTTCACGCCGCTGGCCTGCATGCAAGGAGCCATGTCAGATAAGATCTTATCTGTGTCGCCGGAGAGCATGTACTTCTTGTACTTGTCCTCGTGCTCGATACCCAGCGCCTTCGCAAACACGCTAAGGTAGTGCTCGATGGCGAAGGGCTGCTTATCCTCATATCCGCATATCTCTCGCTGACAACCGTGGTAGAGGGTGGCCATGGTTGTTGCACCGGCGTCAGCTGCAGTCTGGAACTGATCTTTCATTATCCCCTTCCATACGTCCGCGCCGACTGTCTCCATTGCAGATGGTGAACAGGCCTTGTCCAGTCGATCATCTGAGCCTATGTCGATGTACTCAATGCCCGGCACCGCCTTCAGCAGCTGCTCTGCGGCTCTGGCCTCTTGCAGCCTCCTGGGATGCGCCGAGTGGTAGTGCAAGGCCACCTTCTGGGCTGGCTGTGGCTGAAGCTCCATATTGGCCAACTGCTCCACCAGGAACTCGGTTACGTGCAGGGTCTCGAACGAGGCTGGCACCTGAAATACCTCGTCGTAGTAGTAGATGCAAGAAGGGCACCACATCACGACGCGTTCGGCCTTGAATCGCTCGAAGTACTTGACGGTGTTTGTGCCCATGGTCTCGCTTAGTTCGGTGTCGCCCTTACGACTGTGGACGATGCCACAGCAGTACGAAGGTCCGCCCACAGCCACGTAATCGACGCCCAGCATGTCGAATATGTCGGTCACGGTTTGAATCATGTGCGAGGTGCGAAGTACGTTGCAGCCTAAATAGAGCACTATCTTGTGAGGCTCCGGGTCCTTGGCAGGCGCTGAAAGCCACGACTTATTTTCCGGCATCGTCATTACGTCATGCTGCATGGTCATTTCTTGGAAGTACGGACCATACGCGAAGCCCGACTTATTACGGCTGACCGACTTATCTGCCACGGCTGCTACCTCACACCAAAATTGTTCTATATATACGGGGTATTACCCGAAGTATATCAGACCTGAAATTATTGGCACTAGTCTGAGTAACGGCCTGCCTTTATGATTAATGTAATACCAAATACCCAGGACATTCCCCCTACGCCCTTAGACCTACGCCTGCTGGTTGTCGCCAAGGACCTGCTGGTGAGGGCAGGGCTCGCCTCACTGCTAGGCGACCAGACGCGCACAACTGTCGTCGGCCAGTCCGATGGCCAGCGCCTGGAAGAAGAGATCGATGTATATAAGCCGGACGTTCTGTTATGGGATACGGGAACGGCTGGCGATCTCATAGATTACACAGATGGAGTACCCACGGTGGCCCTTGTTTCGGACGAAGCAGTGGCAAAGGAACTGCTTAACAGAGGCATCAGATCGGAAGAGCACACGTCTGAACTCCAGTCACTAGCTTATCTCGTATGC
>CAJWRP010000278.1 GCA_913046025.1 uncultured Chloroflexota bacterium | reverse complement strand
CGACAGGAGGAGGCCCCGCGAAAATAACTTTTGATGGCGAATCCCTTTGGGTTACCAATACAGCCGATAACACCGTGTCAAAGATTACCCACCCCTGATCTCCATTCGGGTCAGCTGATGTGAAGACTAATGGCAACCAGACGGAATGCCAATGGTTCACTCCCGGCGGTATAAATAGGCTTATTACTGAATAGCTTGACACTTAGAGACAAATTAGGAGGGAGTAGCTACGCCTGCATCAATTGGATTAAAGTCCGAAACGAGGTTGCTGGAATTCATGGACTCTTACGTCACGGAAACGCTGATGATAGCGGAGAAAAACATTCCGGAACAGCAGAAGAATGAAGAGACCAAATCTGCGTGAAACTTCTGGTCGGTTCATTAGCTTGTCTGGCTATACTTGCAGGTTGTGGAGGCAGTAGTCCATCGACTCAGAAGTTCGAAGCTGCACGTGACCCTAGTGGTATGGCGGGCCTCACGCCAACTGCAATAGTAAAGAAGACTGTTGTAGAACCGATTGCAACGAACGAACCAACACCTAAATCTTCTCTGATAAAGAAATCCACACGATTCGATTTCAGCCCTAAAATTAGCTGTGTTCTCAACAAGGAAGAAAACCAAATTACTTGTGTGTCCACGAATATTGAAGAAGGATCTCAACTGAAGTGGACATCTACAGCTTCGGATACACATAGTGGAGGAAGTAAGTGGCAATTCACTATTAATAAACAACCGATCGGGGATGTAGAGCAAGTGTTTCTTGACATATGCCAGGGTTCCACTTGCCAAACATTCGAGACATCTATCGATACATCAGAACTTGCGTCAGAGACTACGCACAAAGATACTACTCCTGAACCTACCACTACCCCTACGGACCCGGCTCCTAAGAAACCGCCGTCAGCCCCACCAGTTTTAAATCTCCCGTTTACAACTGGCCATGAACCGGCGGGGATGATGCCGATGGGCGAGACAATATTGCACCCAGCGCCTAATGGACATCCAGGAATAGATTTCCAGTGGTCCTTTCGAGCAGAAGTAATAGCGGCAACTAACGGGAAAGTAGCGGAAATAAGAACCTCCAAGCCACGCGGGTCGCTCTTGTATTCCGTTTTAGTCATAAGTGGTGATTTTGTAGTCGCCTACGATGTTGTTGACATCTACTCGGTTAACCCTGATCTAGGCGTCGGTAGTGAGGTCATGCCTGGTCAGGTGATGGGTTATGCGGGATCCGTCGGTTCCGGCGATGGGTGGACATCGATGCACTGGTCGTTTGGAAAACAGTTGCCGGGGAGTGAAACACCTAATCCTGAGGGTGTAGTGGAAAAAGTCAGAGTAGATTATCAGTGCCCGGTACCGTATTTTTCTGAGACAGAAAGGCTGCGTTTATTCCGTTTGTGGGGCGCAGCTATATATCCCAACGCAGGAGAATTCAAAGGCACGGAACTTAGGGAACGATTTCCGGACGTTTGCAACGGTCCCTACAAGAACTATTAGGTTTGAGAACCGTATCGGTTGTTGGCCGTATGTATATAAATCTATGTATGGTTAACAGAAGAAACCCCATAATGAGCACATGTACTAGGTGGCATGAAAAGGAGTTAATGGTGATAACTTACCCTCATCCATCGAAAAGCGTGCTCACTTGATAGTCTAGTTTACAAGCAAACACACACAGTCCGTCCAAGGTGATTATGCGCATACTACTATCACGAATATAGGACACCAATGGAATTGAGGTAACTTGCAATAACAATGACAAGAACCCATATCAACAGGCCTACGACGAAGCCCTTCATAACCCCTTACCACTGAACTTACTAGCCCCCAACCCACCAGAAACCAAGATTATCCCAACCAACGACCCAAGCCTTCCACTGGGAGTAGTTTCACCACTTGAATCCCAAAAAACCCTTCCAACGAAGCCAATTCAACATTCAAACCAACAAGGCCAATCAAGATGTAGTCCACACTCTGCACAACAAGCCAGAACAGGAAAAGGGCCCTCTTTTCAACATCTAAAGCAGCCCTCCATGAGCCAGAACTGCGGCCAGGTCAGAAGAGTCTATAAAGCCGCCGCCAGGACCCAACCGACAGCGGAGGAGATGCTTGCTATTCGGCAGGAAAGCCTTAGGTTACAAAAGCAGGCCATGGCACTGACGGAAATGACTGAAGAATCAGCACCGACACAAAATATTAGCAGCATCACAGTAATAGGCCAAAGGCCAGTCTAATCCTCAAAGCCAATGTAAGCGCTATGAATGCCGCTAGTAAGCTCCATGCATAGCTCTAAGATTAGATAAGTGGCTGCGGCAGCGCAGTCGTTCCCAAAAAATTGGAGTTGAAAACAATGACCGGCACAACTTGTCTATGTGGCCACCTGGCTTGGGGACATCTGAAATGCCGGAGGAGGAGAGTTACGAAATCTCAAATGACTAGACTCGCTAACGAAGCCTACCGATCCGCTCTGGCATTTCATTGTACACTCCTGGCCACCATCACCTCAGCAAGCTGGAACACAAGCCTCCTGGCATGGCGCACCAGTCGTCCGCCTGTCTTGATAAGTCTCGCCTGAATACTTGTCAGGAGCTAGTGCTTTATCGCTTCTAGCAGAGTTAGCCTTCTGAAGAAGTGAACCCCGTAAAGGGGTTCAATGGATGTGGCCCGCGCGAGAAAACCTATGGACTTACACACCGCTAGTGCAGGCAGCAATCGAGTTAGCACTATAGTAACTAGCATCCGCGAAGACAAGATAAGAATTATTGCCGAGGTCAAAAAGGCGTCACCATCTAAGGGGCTGCTAAGAGCCGACTTCGATACAGAACCTCACCGAAACCGTTAGAGTAATGTTAGAATTGAAGCCAATGGTTACAATAACAAAACGAATACGGATGGCGCACTAATAGCCTTGTTATGCAGTGGCAGTGTGGTGCGCCAGAAGGGATTCGAACCCCCGACCCTCGGTTCCGAAGACCGATGCTCTATCCACTGAGCTACTGGCGCACTATGAATTGAGGCAGTGACACGGTAAGCTACGTGTAGCGCACTGGGAAAGCTTTCCGCGCCTAATCGTTGCTACCGTCCAGCCATCTATATTATAGGGTTAAACCTACCTGCCGGTAATACCATGAATGAATTCTTTGTAGTTCTCTTTTCCTGTCCAATTAAGGTCCTGACCCTCTGCCACCTCCAGGTCTCCCACGTCCTCCAGAATTTCGATGTGAGCCACGATCTCTGAAAGGGCCATATACAGGTTGCCACCGATAAGCTTCCGTTTGGAGAATACGCCGCGCGTGATGGATTCTAGCGATGTGGGCTTCGAACCGATTCGCTGCAATATTCGTGACAAACGACCAGCGTGATGATCGATCACTTCGGACGCCCTGGAAACGTTCTGGAAGTTGAACTTGTTTCTGTTAAACAGGCGATGAGCGGGTAGAACGGCAACCTCTTCCCCAAGGTCAACCACCTTCTGCAACGAGGTCAGGTAAGTAGCCAGACCGTAGAACTTATCTTCATCGTGAAAATGGGCAGGCATGGAGCTTTTAATGTCATCCCCGTAATGGGTTTTCATGGTCGGGTGAGGCGTGATCTCAGGCAGAACATGGTCCCCAGTGAAGACCAGCCCGTCCATCATTATGCATATCTCGTCTGGCGAATGGCCGGGAGCCTGCATGAAGGTCAGGTCTCCGTGAGTCTCGCCATCGGTAATTCCGTGTTCAACATCGTATTGGCGGCGCTGGTCCACATAGACCTTATGTCTGTCGCTGTAACTGGACCACCTCGATGAGTCAGAAAAGTTGGTTTCGCGGTCATTCTTGACTACCCGTTGCATCTCTTGCTGGAGCTCTGTCGTTGCCGCCCGCTGAATATCCCAAGGGTTGTGCGGCAAGAGGTGTTCATAAATACTGTGGGCCCACAGCTCAGCACCGGTGTCTTCAGCCAGGTCGCCTGCCGCACCATCGTGGTCCTGATGTCCGTGGGTTACAATAACTCTTTCGATGTCACGAGGCTCGAAGCCAGCCTCTTGAATCCCCTCCGCCAACATTGAGTAGGAACCGACGGCTCCAGCATCAATAAGGGTTAGACCCTCGTTTTCAAATAGGTAAGCCCATGTGGGGCCGGTGCCAGAGGGCCAGTCCTGGGGAACTGCGATGGTGTGGATTACGAGACCGCTATTAGTGGTAAGTCGGACAATCATTCGATTGCCCTCAGGATCGCCTTGACGCAGCACAGCTACGTCCTTAAAGGCCACTGACATAAAGGTACCCTCCGCTCGAACTGGTAGGGG
>CAJWRP010000277.1 GCA_913046025.1 uncultured Chloroflexota bacterium | reverse complement strand
AACATCAACGTGTTATCGTCTCTACACGCCGTACTGGACGACTTGGGGTACATACCCGATGAGGCGGTAGAAGAGGTAGCCAACTCCCGCCACGTCACTATCAATGAAGTATGGGGTGTTGCCTCCTTCTACACGAATTTCCGTTTTACACCTCCAGGAGCAAATTTCGTAGAGATTTGCTGGGGGCCTACATGCCATCTCATGGGGGCGCAAGGCATCGTTAGCGCTGTGCTGGGCGACCTGGGAATGGAGAATGAAGGCGACACAGCAGACAACAAGATATCCGTAAAGCTAAATACGTGTCTGGGAGCTTGTTCGCAGGCTCCTGTAATCATGGTCAACCACAGGCTAATAGGCAGAGCTACAGTGGATTCTGCCCGGTCCCAAATATCCGAACTGCCTTCGAGCGGCCACTAATTTCGAGTCTGAGAATATTAACCTGAAAGGCAGATTGCATCCTCTATGCCGTCCCACCAGGAACTAAAATCGCAGGCTAACGAACGTTGGCAAGAGCTAACCAACGGTGAAAAGCCGTGGATTCGTATAGGCACAGCGATGTGCGGTCACGCCGCCGGCGCATACCAGGTTATCGCTGCTATTAAGGTGGAACTGGATAAACGAGGCATCGCAGCCAACTTGGACGAGGTTGGATGCCTGGGTATCTGCTACGCGGAACCGCTGGTGGACATCCAAAAGCCAGGCAGGTCCCGCCTCTTTTTCGGTAACGTCAGCCTAGAAGATGTACCGGCGATTATCGAAGCCTATCTGGTCAATGACAAACTTCCCGACAACAAAACTCTTGGGTATCTAGGAGAAAACGCCGAACTTGGCGCACCAAATCTAGCCGAGATACCAGGCATCAAGATGCAACAGCGCATCGCCCTGCGTAACGGCGGCAACACGGCGCCCAACGACATACTTCAGTACATCGCAACCGGTGGATACGAAGGCCTCAATAAGGCCTTGTTTGACCTCCAACCCGCCGAAGTCATCAAAGAGGTAACAGACTCAGGTCTTCGTGGACGCGGCGGCGCGGCCTTCCCTACCGGCGTTAAGTGGAGCTTCATGGTTCGCGCAGAGCCTCCCAAGTACATCCTCTGCAACTGTGAAGAGGGCGATCCCGGTGCCTACAACGACAAGGGCATCCTGGAGAGCGACCCTTATACACTATTAGAAGGCATGTGCATTGCTGGCTACGCTACAGGTGCAACGAATGGCTTCGTGTTCATCCGTCACGGACACGAAGGGCCCATTGGCCGGACCGAAAGAGCCATTGAACAGTCCTACGAGAAGGGCCTGCTGGGCAAAAACATCCTGGGATCGGACTTCAGCTTCGAAATTGAGGTGGCGCTCACAGGAGAGTCTTACGTCGCTGGCGAAGAGACGGCGCTGATGGAGGCCATCGAGGGCCATCGCTCCCTGCCGCGCTACCGGCCACCATTCCCTGCCGCTTTTGGCGTGTGGGGTCACCCCAGCACGATCAATAACGTAAAGAGCCTGTCCTATGCCCCTGAAATTATCTCCAAGGGCGCTGAATGGTTCTCAAATATAGGCGTGAACCGCAGCACAGGCACGGCTATCGTGTGTCTCAACGGCAAGGTTAACTACCCGGGCCTTTATGAGGTCCCGATGGGCCTTACCTTGGGTCAAATCGTCAATGACATTGGTGGCGGCGTACCCAACGGCAAGAGCCTGAAAATGCTGCAGACCGGCGGTCCTCTTGGGGGAGTGCTGGGCGCAGACAGCATGGACGTTCATATCGACTTTGATGAGATGCGCGAGGCTGGCGCTATATTCGGGTCCGGAGGAGTCATCGTCATCGATGAGGACACCTGCGCAGTAGACATAACCCGCAATCTGGTGGCCTTTACTCAGTACGAGTCGTGCGGCAAGTGCTTCCCCTGCCGCCTGGGTATGGAGCAGCTTCTCCAAGTAGTGGAGCGCATTGCCGCGTTACAGGGCAAGCCCGAGGATCTGGATCTGCTTCGAGGTATCGGCAAGACCATGGAGGCCAGTTCCCTTTGCGGCCACGGTCAGTTGGGATTCGGGCCCATTCGCTCAGCTATTCAGCATTTCGAGTCAGACTTCACGGCCCACATAGAGGAAAAGCGATGCCCAACCGGCAGTTGCCTCACCCCTATGATAGCGCCGAAGAGTACGCGGCCTTATGCTGCGGAGTTCGTGCCTCCTCAGCCACAAGGCACCAAGGCTTAGCAGCTAATACCCGCCGAAATTACATTGCACGCGCTAATCGGAGACCAGCATGCCAGATGACATTACGATAACTATCGACGGGGTCGAGGTAAAGACTCAACCCGGCAAGATGATTATTCAGGCCGCGATGGACTCAGGTAAGTACATACCGTACCTGTGTTACTACCCCGGCATGAAACCCTATGGCGCCTGCCGAATGTGTGTGGTAAAGGCCGAATCACCCGGTCCCGATGGCGAGTACAGGTCGCTGCCAGGTAACCCTGCCTCCTGCACCACGCCTGTCGCCGACGGCATGCGGGTGACCACCAACTCCGACGAGATAGTCGAACTTCGCCGCGGCATCATGGACCTGCTGATATCAGAACACCCACACGGCTGCCTGACCTGTCATCGCATCGAGCTGTGTGGACCTTCCGACATTTGCCTCCGTCACGTGGCCGTCAACGACCGCTGCTTAACCTGTCCGAAAAACGAGCGGTGCGAGCTCAAGGACACCGTACGATTTCTGGAAATGGACATGGACTCGTCCCTCTCCTACAACAACCGCCATTTACCCCTCGCGGTCAGCGACCCGTTCTGGGAAATGGACATGAACCTGTGCATCGTCTGTGCCCGCTGTGTGCGTGTATGCGACGAGGTTCGTGGCGACAGCGCTATCACACTCATTGAGCGGTCGGATAAGGTGCTAATCGGCACCTCTCAGGGCACTTCTCTACTGGAGTCGGGTTGCGAGTTTTGCGGCGCGTGCATCGACGTTTGCCCGGTGGGCGCCTTGGTGGAAAGGGATCACAAGTGGGAGAAAGCGGTCAAGGTCGAGCGCACCATCTGTCCTCATTGTCCCGTCGGCTGCCAACTCAATCTGGAGATTAACTCGGCAGGCCGATTCATCCGGGCCGTTCCCGACCTCAACTCGCCCTCGAACCATGGTCAGGCATGTTTCAAAGGGAAATTCGGCCTGGAATACGTCAATAGCGGCGACCGGTTGCGGAGGCCCTTGATCCGCCGTGACGGGGAATTAGAGGAAGCCACCTGGGAGGAAGCCCTGGATCTGATATCAACCAGATTGGCCGGATACACTGGCGGCAATTTCGCCATGCTTACGTCTCCTCAAAGCACCAACGAGGAACATTACCTGGCCCAAAAATTCGCTCGGGTGGTGATGGGCACCAATAACGTGGATCAGACGTCCAACGTACAACCCGAGTTGGTTGATGCGCTGGAAAACGCCTTAGGCTATTCCGCCGCCACCAATTCTATTTGGGATTTAGAGAATTCTGGTTGCATCCTGGTGTTCAACTCCAATGTCACCGAAGAACACAACGTGGTTGGCGTGCCGATAAAAAAGGCTGCCAAGCGTGACACTAACCTGATTGTCATAGACCCACGAGAAGTGGAGTTGACTCGTTACGCCGATGTCTGGCTGAGGCCGGTGCCCGGCACCGAACTGCTCCTCTTGGGCGGCGTGCTCCGGTCATTGATCGACCAGGGATTGGAAGATTTAGAGTGGCTGGAAGAGAACTGCGAGAGCCCATCAACTCTACGGTACGCCTTGCACAACCTGGATATGGACCAGGTTGTCGAGGCCACGCAGGTGTCGCTTGATGACATTGCGGAAGCGGCCCGGATGTACGGGCAGGCCGAGTCTGCTTCAGTCGTCTACGCCTTGGACAATGTCGCCAATGATATCAGGCAGGATTGCGTTCGGGCGTTGATTGATTTGGTCTTGGTGACCGGCAATCTGGGTAAGCCGGGCTCCGGTATCTTCCCCATGAGGCAAGGTGCCAACGAGCAGGGCGCTTGGGACGTGGGCTGCTTGCCTGGGAGGCTTCCGGGCTACAGGTCAGTCAACGACGAAGATGCCCGGCAAATGTTTGAGGAAACATGGGGAATCACCTTGCCTTCCGGTCCGGGGCTCGGTGTAGCTGGAGCCATCCAAGGGGCTGGCGATGGACGTATCGATGCAATGATGGTGATTGGTGACAGCGCCAATTTCACCAATGGGAAGTTGGGCGATGCACTGGCAGCGCTCAAGAATCTGAATTTCTTGGTGGTTCAGGATACCTTTTTGAGCCAGGTGGCCGAACAGGCGGACGGTTGTCGGGTTGTGTCGGACG
>CAJWRP010000276.1 GCA_913046025.1 uncultured Chloroflexota bacterium | reverse complement strand
TTGTGAATGACGTACTGCTCGCCAACAATGGCCTTTAGCTCGTCTAATATGCGGTCGGTGTCCGCCACGTTACACCTCTATTGGGGTTGAATTTATAATAGAGTATTAGGTTTGGCGTTGCAAATTCAGACGATGCGCGTGCTGCTGCCTAGAGGTGGAGCTAGGAATGGCTAACGGTCGATGAAATCGCTGTTTATTTCAACTCCCAAGCCCGGCCCCTGCGGAACAGATATCAAGCCGTTCTCAACCACCGGGTACTCTTTCATTATGGAAAATGCGTGCCTGTAATCGCCAATGGGCGGGTCGTGTAGTAGCTCCAGGAACGGGGCATGCTTCCAGGAGGCCACCAGATGCAGATGAGCGATCACGCCAAGGTCTCCGGCGCCGTGGTGAGGGACGATCTGCTTGCCGTATAGCTCCGCCAGCTCACCAATCTTGCGTAGCGCGGTCACGCCATCCAAGACAATGCTTTCAGGCTGGAGCACATCGTAGACGTCTTCCTGACACATCCAAAGGAACTCGTGCAGCCCTGTGTTGTTCTCGCCTCCAGCTATAGGCATCTCAACAATCTTGTTGAGTTCTGCCAACCTGTCGAACTGGAATCTTGGCAGAGGCTCTTCCAACCAGTAGCAGTTTAGGTCTTCAAGCTCTTTGGCAGTCTCAGCCGCTCGACGAAAATCCCACTGAATGCCTGGTTGCCATCCACCATGATTTCCATGGCGTCGCCGACGGCTTCACGCACAGTCTCTACCAGGCGAATGTCCTCAGCTAATGTCTGATGATGGGCCCTAATCTTCAAGGCTTTCCAGCCTTCCTCCATAAGTTTGACGGCCATCTCCGCGCGCTCCTCTGGCGTGGACAGCAAAACCAGACTGGCATAGGGCACAACCTTGTCTTGACCGCCGCCCCAGAGCTTGTATAAAGGCTGCCCACAGGCTTTGCCGATGAGGTCCCATAGGGCAATGTCGATGCCGGCTGTACCTTGATAAGGAAGTCCTAAGGCGTAATAACGCAGCACGTGGGAGTGCCGTTCTACGTCGAAGGGGTCCTCTCCCAAGAGGCGTTCTTTCACGGCAGGAATAAGAGCAGGGGATACACCTGGCCCTATTCCAACTAGCCCCTGATCAGTGTGGACCTCAACGAAGGAGCCGCCGCCTATGGTTCGCGACCACATTGTGCCTGGGTTCCAAGCCGCCTCCATCTCGCCGACGGTCTCCACCAGTCTCAACGGCACCGATACTACGTCTGTGATTTTCAGCCTGGGATTGGTAGTCATGCACGACCCTCAAATAAACAGAAATAGTGTGAATGACGGTAGTCTAGAGATGGCGCTGGGGCATGTCAACATCGGGTAAGTTATGCCCAAAAAAGGTGACAGATTACGCAGGTAACCATGGGCTGTACTTGAAAATTAGCGAAATTAACAGGTGCGATGTTCCAGCGATCCGTAAATTTGTTAGGCTAAAGGCCTGATTGACATTGTGAAGAGAAGAAGACTTGCCCGCCTTGTCCTTCAGGCTGAAAAGTTTTCTTCCTCTTTATGGCGTGGAAATATTGACGACCTTAGTAGGAATTAGCTTCTAACTCACTGCCAGAAGAGGAAGGACAGGATTTACCATAGTCAAGTTCCCTGAGGGCTTCCGACACCCATAGTACAGCGGTTGGGCAATCCGGTAGGGCTGCCGTTAACTAGCAAAGATATACCTCTGGTACGCGTCGTGATCGATCCCTTCGACGTCAAAAGTGCGGGCCACAGACCTAAACAGGTTGAGACGCAACATTATGGCCCTTCCAATCATTCCGATGGTATCGAAACAGTCAAGCTGAATACACTTGTGCTGTCCATCAGCCAAGGCCTCCTAGTGGTAGTCACAATAAATGATGTCGGTTAGTCCCTTTTTCAAGGGTTCCACGCATTCGTCCAGTATTTGCGCATGAAGGGCATCGTCGAAAGCCAGGTTGGTGAAATACTTGCCTCTAGCCGTTTACATGCCTTGTTCGGAAGCCGCAGACTTACCAATGTTTAACGGCAGTCGAACGTAGCGAAAATTATGGTGTTTTCTCCATACGCTTAGGCAAGTACCACGGTCGCGTCCGTGAATCCGTCATATACCAAAATGACCTCTTATTCTTCGGGTGGGAAATCCTGTAAAAGGGCACTATAGACTGCTCATTCCAAGGTGTCGGCAAAGTTATGTGAACATATGACGATTGATACAAGCACTTTGTGCGACTCTCCATGTTGTGGATTATCTCCACTAACGACAGACTGCCAATGATTGAGCGCCATCAGCGCTCACAGACAAAAAGCGTCCAGCCTAAAAGCCTTGGCAGGCGTCACATTTCTGAATGCCTCACCTAGCACAGCAGCACGACATAAAATGGGTCTAAGTACTGCCCTGGGTTAATCGAGAAAACTCTGTCGTTCCCGTTTGTTCCAGGGTATAAATTGGCCTTGAGGATACGGAGACAAAGTGTGAGACGGGTGTGGATTTAGCAGGAAGTACGGGGGGGGTGCTTACGGGCTGGTTACCTAAAGCGGAAGGTTTTTACAGCCAGTAGCGCAGTTCCCATCAGCCACCCCGCGAGGATCAAAAGCGGGATAGGAAAGTCGGTTAGCGGCCTAGCTTCCAAGATAACTCCGCGAAATGCCTCCAGCATGGGCGCCAGAGGCAGGTATTCCACGACGGTGCGAAGAATAAGAGGCAAGTTATCTGTAGGAAAGAACACACCTGAAAAAAACATAAGGGGCAGTACTACCGCGTTTCCCAGTCCACTGGCTGCCTGTACTGTTTTGGCGTAGGAACCGACAATGAAGCCCAAGTTAAGAAAAATCAGATTGCCAATTAAGACCAGGAGGCCAATGACCAAGAGGTTGCCTTCCACCGATGCTCCGAAGACAAACGCTCCTACAGACAAGATGATAGCCGCCTGAATCAGCGCGAGCACCAGGTACGCCAGAACCTGGGCCGTGAAGAACGTCCTGACGCTAAGAGGGGTTGCCAGAATGCGGGTGAGCATCTTTTTCTCGCGGTAGGAGGAGATCGTGGTGGCCAAGCCTATGACAGAAAAGCTCATAACTCCCCAAATTGCCAGCCCCGGCATGACGAAGTCTAGGAAATTTACCCTGTGAATGGCGACGCCCTCTACTTCTAATGCTAATCGCCTAGGGGCGTTCGCTAATTCCAAGTTGGCCTGGTCGATGAATCTTTGAACCAACACCAACACCACATCACTGATCGGGCTGGAGTCGTCATAAACAACGGTTATACTTGCAGGCTGGCTGCTGTTAACTGTCGCCATCAGGCCGTCAGGCATTACCAGAAGGTAGGCTAGATCGCCCTCTTTTACCTCGTCGCGGGCCAGTCGTTCGTCTTCCTTCTCAATAACCCTAAGGCCATCCAGTTTCTTGAGGCCGGAGATCAGTTGACGCGATACGTCGTCCTGTGCATTGTCTATGACCGCGATGGATGTTCTTGAGTCGCTGTCGCGAAAGAAGACGCCGAACACAACCACGAAAATTAGCGGGAAAGCCAACGCCCAGAAAAGCGACTGCCGATTCCGGGTAATCATCTTCAGGTTTGCGACTGTCAAATGAAAAATGAGCATTTATCTAGATTTTCAACACAAGCCATGGATTCGATTCAACATCAGCCCCTCAGACCACGGCCGGTTAACGATAAGAAAACGTCTTCCAGGTTAGAGGGAATAACTTCCAGGTGCTTTATGGAGCAGCCAGTTTCGCTAGACCAGGCCATTATCCTCGATACCGTCATGGCAGCGTCGGAGGTTCGCATGCGGACTATAGTATCATCAGCGCTCTCGACGTTCTGAACGTCACCTATAGCTTCCAGTGGACTTAAATCATTTCCTACGTCTGTGACAATCTTGACTTCAAAAGGGAAGGGCAATGACCTTATCAAATTCTCAGGTGTATCCATTGCCACAATTTGCCCATTGTCCATTATGGCTATGCGATGGCAAAGGAATTCTGCCTCCTCCATGTAGTGGGTCGTGAGCACCACAGTTCGTCCGTCAGCATTAATCGCCTGGACAAGCTCCCACAAATTCCGACGTGCCTGCGGGTCAAGTCCCGTGGTGGGCTCATCTAGGATTATCAGCTCTGGCTCGTTGATCAGGGTGGCGGCGATAGTAAATCTCTGCTGCTGACCGCCAGAGAGGGCGTTGACCCTGCTCTTGACCTTATCCTGAAGTCCTACTCGCTCCAACAGCTCTAGGGTGGATGCGCTTTTCTTATAGAAACGAGCAAACAGATTGAGAATTTCTTCAAGGGTCAGGTAATCGAAATATGCCGACGCCTGAAGCTGCACACCAATGCGCTGCT
>CAJWRP010000275.1 GCA_913046025.1 uncultured Chloroflexota bacterium | reverse complement strand
GCAGTTTCACTCACTAGAATCGGTTCTGGTAGAGGAAATCAAATTTCCTATCAGTCGTAATGGCCCCGTGGATGAAACGCTCTATGCGAAAGCGATCCGGCGGATTGATGTCCGATTCAAACGTGACCATGCCCTGCTCACGAATGGCCTGACGTGCATCGACCAGTTGCTGTTGAATAGAGAAATAAAGGGCATCCAGTTTATCGCCGTCAAAATTTGTCAATTCCAGAGCACGCTGCTCGAGGACAGGCAGACCCTTGGGTAGCTCAGCATCATGGGCAACGAACAGAACGGGGCGGTTGGGAATCTGTAGTTCAAAGGGTCCATGCTCGCCAATGCCGGCCAGAACCACTCGACACTCCCCACCCCGATCTAGCCAATGCTGCGTCAGGATGAATCCAGATTCACTATTCTCTTTAGCCATGGGTTCCTCAATCATTCGAAAGTCAGGACTGACAAGAACTATCTACCAGGGGCACTGCAATTTCAAGAGAAAGAAATGCCTCTATCGATGTGGGCCGGAAGGCAAGACCCTCAATCTCTCCTCTCCCGGGTTAAAAAGTTGCAATTACGAAGGACTTACGTAGATTAATGAGATTAACGCCTGATCTCTAGACACCGCAAGAATATGGATTTTTGGAAAGGATGGTAAACCATGCGTGAGCACGCCAGAGTCGTCATCGTGGGTGCAGGTATCGTCGGTGCCAGCGCAGCCTATCATCTCACCAAACTGGGTTGGAAAGACGTTGTGGTCCTCGACAAAGGCCCTCTCTACGAAACCGGAGGCTCCACCTCACACGCGCCGGGTATCCTCTACGGTAGCAACGCCTCCCGTCTGATGCGCCGTATGGCGCAGTACACCAGCTCACTCTATGATGGACATACTTTTGACGGTGAAGCCGTCTGGTACGGCGTGGGATCGCTCGAAGTGGCCACGACAGAGGACCGCCTCAAGGAAATCTGGCGTCGACATGCCCAAGGTGTTGCCAGTGATGCGGATATCCATATTTTGTCACCGAAGGAGACCCAAGAGCTCGTCCCCATGATCGATGATACGGTCCTCAAGGGTGCTTTGTATCGTCCCTCTGATGGGGTGGCCAAGGCCTGGAAGGCTGCCGGCGCGTTGGCGCTCGAGGCCATCGAGACGGGTGGTGCCGAATTTTATGGGGATACATCGGTTTTGGATTTTGAGCAGGATCATGGCCGCATCACAGCAGTCATCACCGACCAGGGTAAGATCAGCTGTGAACAGGTCCTGCTCTGTACCAATATCTGGGGCACCATTCTGGCAGACCGGCTAGGTGTGACTTTACCCATGATGGCTTGTGCTCACCCCTACGCTATCACCGATCCCCTGCCGGAACTTGCCAACGAACCTGATTGGATCAACCAGCCGTCGGTCCGCCACCAGGAATGCGCCATGTATTTTCGCCAATGGGATCAAGGCTGGTGTACCGGTGCTTACCGCCATGATCCCCGCATCGTCAGCCCCTACGATGTTGGGGATGACGCCTTCCACACCTGGCGGGACGAAGACTTCCATCCTGCCACATCGGACGCGATCGATCTATTTCCCTGTCTCAAGGGTCGGGAGTACACGAACAAGGTCAACGGCATGTTCGTCTTCTCCATTGACGGTTATCCGATGATGGGCCCTACGCCGGTCCCGGGACTCTGGACGGCCATTGGCGTCTGGGTGACCCATGCAGGAGGTGCAGGCAAATGTATCGCGGAATGGATGGTGGACGGCCACACCGAATGGGATATGCGCGAAGCTGATGTGAATCGTTTTCATGCCCACCAACGCACACCTGAATTCGTCAAGATCCGCGTCACCCAGAATTACCGCGAGGTCTACGACATCATTCATCCTCTGCAACAGATGGAAAACCCGCGGCAGTTGAGATGCGCCCCGTTTCACCAGCGATTGGAAGCGGCGGGTGCCCATTTCTTTGTCCCCTCAGGCTGGGAAACACCCCAGTGGTACGAAAGCAATACAGCTCTACTTGATCGTTACACGGACCTTCCCCAGCGGTCGGGATGGGAAGCACGGGGCTGGTCCCCACTGCAAGGTGCTGAACATCTGGCCGTCCGGGAGACCGGTGGTCTTTTCAGCCTCGCCAGTTTCACTAAACTTCAGATCGAAGGACCGGGCGCGACTGCTTACCTCAATCGAATGGCAGCCAACAATATCGACCAACCGGTCGGCAAGATTGTCTACACCACCTTGCTCAATGATGTGGGTGGGATCAAAGCAGACGTGACCATCACACGGATCGCCGAGGAGCGGTTCTGGTTGATGACTGGCGCCGGTAGCGGACCACAGGATATCGCGTGGATGGCTCGCCACTTGCCGAACGACGGTTCCGTGACGTTGAGCGATTTAACCGAACAGGTTACCGCTATTGGTCTCTGTGGACCCAAGAGCCGGCTCGTGCTGGAAACCCTGACAAGTGCCGATGTCAGCAATGAAGCTTTTCCCTATTTCACAGCCCAGCAACTCGAGGTTGGATCGGTCCCACTGACCGCATTGCGACTATCCTATACCGGAGAACCAGGCTGGGAACTTTACTGTCCCGCCGAATACGGCTTGACCCTATGGGACCGACTCTGGGAAGCCGGGCAGGCACAAGGTCTGATTGCGGCAGGTTCCGGCGCGATGGGATCGCTGCGACTTGAGAAAGGGTATCGGGCACTGGGAGCAGATATCGGGACTGAACTCACACCCTATGAGGCCGGCCTCGGCTGGACCGTTCGACTGCAGAAAAAAGACTTCATTGGCCGGGACGCACTGGTGGCGGCCAAAGCAGCGGGCATGCAGCGCAAACTCTGCTGCATGACCTTCGATACGGCTGATGGCATGGCCATGGGCGGCGAACCGATCCTGACGCGCGATCGTAAACCCATCGGCTGGGTCACCAGCGCAGACTATGGATACTCGGTAGG
Source organism: uncultured Chloroflexota bacterium (assembly GCA_913046025.1). The sequence continues at coordinate 1,400 of CAJWRP010000275.1, read as the reverse complement.
GAAATTTATCCTCTACGGCATCCTGCCCCTCGATGAAGCCACGGCGGGCCATCAAGTCGAGATCCAGTACTTCGACCAATACTACAAAGCCACCATTGGTGACGATCCTCTCTTCGACCCTAAGGGACTCCGACTGAAGGTATAACCCCTTTCCAGAGTGGGCGGAGATGTTGCCTCTGTTTTTGATTGGATGGAATAGATGAGGTAGTCAAGGGACAGATAGCACATTTCGATCAGGACCCATCTAACAGCGCATTCGAGAATCTAGCTTTTCTCTGTTTCGACCACCACGACGAATAAGACGGGAAAACGAAGCAAGCCAAGGGGTTGAAGGAAAGCGAAGTAGCCGAGAGGCCATCATGAGACTGACGCCAGAAGAAGATCGACGGGCCAACATACTGACAGGCTGTTCCATGTTGGAGTGCCTTGTCTTTGTGGTGATAGCAGTCCGTTACAGCGTGAGCTGGCTCACCTGTCTGTGGATGGTGCTCGGCGGACTTGGGCTCATCAGTGGGTCGAATCTTCTATGTCTAGCCATTCTCAAGCCCACGCTGGCGCGACGGCCGTGGGCGGTTGCGATCGTCCGCTTCCTCCAGCCGGTTCCAGGTATCGCCATAGCTCTCTACATGGCTGGTGTCTTCACTCTAATCATCAAAGTGGCCAAGTCTTGTTACTCCGCTGTGTTCTGATCAATGGGAGACGATGCCGCAATGAACATCGTAGAAGCCAAAGCCAAAGCGTTCGAGTGCGTGACCAAGAGCATGAGCTTCAAGCAATGCAGTACGATCCTGTAACCCACTTTCCATCCTGGCGCACGAGAGACACGTATTGACGTAACTGACCCCATCTACGGCAAGATGATCGGCCAGGTTTGCCTGCGACCAGTGAACCTTGAGCGAATTGAATCGCTTGTCACCGACACGACGACTGAGGGCCGGCGAAGACGAGAAGAGTATTCAGCCCAGCTGGCGTTTGGTGAAGAGTAGGATTAGCGAAATGGCGAATCGCAAGACGATGTCAAAAAAGAGGAGCCGTGACACATGCTCGAAACTGAAGGCGTCGGGAGGTTTTTCTAGAAGCGGGATAAGAATCCCGAAACAGACCTACCACGACTTGCAAGTAGCACTCAAGGAGCAGGTAGCAAGCCATTGGGCACTAGCGCGCGCCATAGCTTGCCACGCCCTTGGAGCTCCGGGCCCGGTTAAAACGGGGCGTCGATATCCTTGGCGGGCACGTACTCGAGCTCGCCTGGCTGTTGCTGTTGTGGCGGCTGTTCAGCGGGTGGCGCCGCGGGCGGCGGGATTCGTACCCTCACGCAATCAACGACCTGTCCCTGAAATTGGGTCTTATCCCTGAACAACTCCACGGGCTTACCGATCCAGAAGTTGGTGTTGACGCCG
>CAJWRP010000274.1 GCA_913046025.1 uncultured Chloroflexota bacterium | reverse complement strand
TCAGTGAAGTTACACGCTTGCCATATTCCCCGACCTTGCAGGCGTCTTCGCGCGAAAGCATATTTAGTGCAGCCCATATCCCCTCTTGGACAAAGCTCGATAATTACTATCCGCATAGTGGATGTAAATTGAGAAACCTGCGAGTTGTCAAAAAAGCTGGGCTACTCTCAGCCAGAATGTGGGACGGGCTTGAGGCCCTAGTTGATTCCCCAACTGACAGACATCGTCTAAGCTCTGGGATGCTTGAAATCGTCCGACGTATTGAAGCTACCTGCTCCAGATATGGCTCATCACCATCTGCCCTAGGGACACCCTCAAGACAGGCCTACTGCTGGATTCAATTTCTTCTGATAGACGACAATCTTCAGTTACATCTCCATGCTCTCGCCCTGGCAAAGCAGGTTATCGTGCGTAGCCGCCCTGCTAAAAATATTGAGTTACACCTAACGAACATGAACTCAATCTGGCGAATGAGATCAACTAAGCATGTGACAACGCTGAAGCTGAGCGAGGGTTTCATTGCTGCCGACAAATCAGTATGGCAAGCCTTGCTCAAAAGCGCAGTACACAGAAACAACTTGGAGGCTAGAGGCGTGGTAAATGAATACGTCGACTCCGAGGAGTTCAGCGGAGTGCTGTTTGAGATGGAAGCCTTCGCCGGAGCAGAAGATAAATCGCCGGCGGGCCGTGTCCATAATCTTGATGGAAGCTTCGACCGTGTGAACTCCATCTATTTTGCTGGCGGCGTCGACAGGCCACTGCTGCACTGGAACAGTGTCGTCACCTCTAGAAAATTCGGGCACTATGAATTCGCTCGAGACACGGTGATGCTGTCGATTTCGCTGGATGACGAATCGGTTACGCCACATCTAATTGACTACGTTATGTACCACGAACTTCTTCACAAGAAGCACGGCGTCACACTTAAGAACGGACGTCGAATGGTACACACGTTCGCGTTCCGAAGAGACGAAGAGCGCTTTGCAGATTTCGAAGAAGCTCGTACAAGCCTAGGCACTTTGGCGCGGCGGATCGGTGCTCGTTGATATAACAACGATCGGCTGATGCCTGCTACTAGCAAGACTAAATATGAATATTTCTACTCAGCCAGAACGCCTTCGTCGACCTTGTGCGCGTTAATCCAGTCCCAGTCTAGCGGCACGCCAATGCCTGGACCGTCCGGCGCCCACACGTTGCCATCCTTGTCGATTGCATCAAGATCGTCGCTGTACCCCTGATAAACCGGGGCCTTGGTCGAGCTGACTTTCGGGTGCACGAGACCGAGCTCGTAGAAATTCGTGTTGCGTATCGCTGACATGATATGCCTATGAACCGGCCCTGGGCCGTGCAACTCCACGTCGAGTCCGAACCCCTCGCTGGCATGGGCGATCTTCATGGCCCCAGTTATACCACCATCCTCATGCGCTCCGGCTCGCACGTAGTCTGTGCCCTCGGCGATTATAAAGTCCACGTGCTGCTCTAGCAGACGTATGTGTTCGGTCTGCAGCAGCGGAGTCTTGACCATTTGTCTTAACTTGCGATGGGCGAATTGCGACATACCGCCGTCCATATACGGGTCCTCCCACCAAAAGAACTTTGCCTCATCGCAGGCGTACCCCAGCCTTAAGGCATCACCGAAATTCTTGATCTCGCACGCCGGGTCTATAAGAAGATCGAGCTTGCCCTCGAATTTGTCTCCCAAGTTCAGTACGTTCGCAACTTCCCTATCGATATTGGCCCGGGCCAGGCCCCACCCGTGGACTTTGAAGGACTTGTAACCCATTTCAAGACAACGCTGGGCGAAGTCCTCAAAGTCTTGCGGCGTGGTAAGGCCTCCGTTCTCGTCCCCATGCAGCGTAGAGGCATAGGCTTTGAGAGGTCGCTTCTCACCGCCAAGCAGGCGATAGATAGGTTCGTCGTAGAACTTACCGGCAATGTCCCAGAGGCAGATGTCGATAAGACCAACACCTAGCATGGCCCAATGGCGTGATCCTCTCTTAAGATCGTTGTATATGGGTTCCCGGGCTAGCGCGTCCTTGCCGATGAGATAGCCCGCGACTTCCCTGACCTCTGCGAGAGAAGGACCTCCAACCTCACCTGTGTACTCACCGACGATGCCCTGGTCGGTGTGTATTCTCAAGATGTTGCCATTGAGCACCATGCTTCCACCGGGCTCGTAGACCATATTAAACGTGTTGTAGTCCTTGCCCACCTCATTGAGGGTGTGCTGATATGTGACTACATCCACCTTAGTGATTCTGGGGCTCGCCTTCACAGTCTTTACCTCGTTACCTGACTACAGCGGTGCAATCCGTTATAGCGATTTATGTCTATATTCCGCTTTTCCAGAGGGTCTCCATGATGGCGCCGGGATTCATGGGAAGCCGCTCCATCCGCACGCCTATCGCCTTGTAGATTGCGTTGGCCAGCGCGCCCGGTGGCGGGACTATGGGGACCTCTCCGACGCCGCGCACACCAAAGGGATGACCCGGATTGGGTACCTCAATTATAACGGTATCGATCATTGGCAGATCCAGACTGGTGGGCATGCGGTAGTCCAACAGACTGCAATTCATCATCTCACCAGTGCCAGCCATAAAATACTCTTCGTTGAGCGCCCATCCAATGCCCTGAGCAGCGCCTCCTTGCATCTGGCCCTCCACGTAGCTGGGGTGAATGGCCTTGCCTGCGTCCTGCAGTGCGGTAAAACGTAGAACGTCTACCTTCCCGGTTTCGGGATCGACCTTCACGTCTACAATGGCACCAGCGAACGCTGCGCCAACTCCAGACGGACTTACTGTGGCCCTGCCCATTATTGGCCCACCGGTGCTATTTAGCTGCCTAGCAAGCTCCTTGAAGGACATTTTCGATTGCGAGTCAGATTCAGACCTGAACACTCCCTCGTCAAGTCGAATGACTCCAGGATCGCACTCCCAAATAGCGGACACTCTTTCGATCAACTGCTCTTTGAGGTGCTGAGCAGCATCATGAGCAGCCCAACCTGTCTTGAATGTCACGCTGCTACCGCCCGTGCCGCTGGTGTAACCTATCGAGTCTGTATCGACAACCGCTGGGTGCACGTCTTCGGCCCGGATGCCGAGAACCTCAGCCGCCTGCATAGCAACGGACGTCCTGGTTCCCCCAATATCTGCAGATCCCTCCACCAGATTAATCGTGCCATCGCCGTTAACGCTGATGGTGCAGCTGGATTCTGCACCGCCGTTCATCCAAAACCCGACGGCTATGCCTCGGCCACAGTTCTCACCATCCAAAGGTGCGCTCCAATGCGGATGGTCTCTCATAGCCTCCAGAATTTCCAGCATTCCGATTCTAGGAAATATTGGCCCACTAGCTCGTCGTGTGCCCTCTTTAGCGGCATTCTTTAATCTGAATTCAATAGGATCGAGGCCTGTTTTCGCTGCTAGCTCGTCGATTACGGACTCCGCCGCAAAGGAGGCATTTGATGCACCAGGCGCTCGGTAGGCTCCGGCTTTCGGTTTATTGATGACGACATCATAACCATCGATCAGCACGTTGCTAATGTCGTAGGGTGTGAATATGCACTCAGCTCCAGCCCCAACAGGTGACCCTGGAAATGCCCCGGCTTCGTAAGCCATGTACGCCTGCGCAGTGGTTATTATTCCGTCGCTGGTAGCACCCATCTTCACAACAATATGAGAACCAGACGTAGGGCCAGTGCTTTCAAACACCTCTTTTCGGGACATTATTATCTTCACCGGGTGGCCCGTTTTCTTAGACAAGAGAGCGGCAACCGGATCGTGATACAGCGGGAACTTGCCCCCGAAACCGCCACCGATTTCCATGGGCGTTACCTTTACTTGGGACTCATCCAAGTCCAACGAGGCTGCAACGGCCCCTCGTACCTCAAAAGGACCTTGGGTGCTAGTCCATATGTGCAGGCGGCCATCGTTATTCCAGAGCGCGGTGACGTTTTGAGGCTCTACATAGCCCTGGTGCACAGTCGCAGTGTTAAATTCCCGTTCAACGATGTGGTCCGCCTCAGCAAAACCCGCTTCAACGTTGCCAAGCTCGTGGCGAAAATGCTCTGCGATATTGCTGGCGGTATCCGAATCCTTGCCCATTTCAGCAGTCCTAAGATCGGCGAGTAAAATTGGCGCTTCAGAGGCCATACTTTCAGGCGCAGTGAGAACATGCGGCAGGACCTCGTAATCGACTGCGATCAGGGCCAACGCCTGATCGGCGACGGCAGAATTAATCGCCGCGACCCCGGCGACCGCGTGGCCCTCGTAGAGTGCCTTTTCCCGCGCCATGATGTTGCGCGTCATATGCGCCATGTTGCGCTCCAACCGATCCGGCCCGGCATAGACCGACTCGAGTTCGGGAAAATCGGCGG
>CAJWRP010000273.1 GCA_913046025.1 uncultured Chloroflexota bacterium | reverse complement strand
TGTTATCGAAGCGGTTCCTGTAGTAATTCTGGCTAACGAGTTCAGTGCCAGTGCCAGCGAAATACTGGTCGGAGCACTGCAAGACCACGATCGCGCAATTTTCATTGGCGAGACCACTTTTGGCAAAGGAAGCGTTAACGTGTTGAGATCGCTCAACAACGGAGGCGGCATCTTCCTAACTTTTGCTCGATGGTTTACGCCTGATGGTCGGCTCATTCAAAAGCTTGGGCTGGATCCAGACGTTCCGATAAGCGATGACGACCCTCGTACAGAGGACGTAATGCAACTGGAAAAAGCCTTTGAGTTATTAGAGGAGCAGCTGCAAACGAGTGTCTCGAATGGAATGACATTATGACCACGCAACCCAAGAGCAACCAGACCATAGTTACTAACCGCAGGGCCAGGTACAACTATGAAATCTCTGACACGGTTGAGGCCGGCCTGGTACTCACCGGCACGGAAATTAAGGCCATTCGCGAAGGTCGGGTAAACTTAAGCGACTCCTATGCCAAGCCAGAGAACGGCGAGTTGTGGCTGGTCAACGCGCATATCGCCCAGTACTCTGCTGGTTCCCTTAATAACCATGAACCTACCCGACCGAGAAAGCTGTTACTGCACAGGAAGCAGATTATTGAGTTCACAAAACAGGTCTCTGAACGTGGCTTAACGCTGGTTCCTTTGCGCCTCTACATAAGGAGGCATGTGGCGAAAGTGGAACTTGGTGTAGGCAGAGGTCGTAGGAATTACGATAAGCGAAGGGTTTTGGTGGACAAGTATCGCGAGAAAGAAGCGAAAGAGGCTATTGGGCGTTAATTAATGCCCGGGCCTGACGGTCCCCTTCTAAATCCAACAGAAAATTCTAATAATCAAAACGGCGCCGGTATTTAAACCAGCGCCGTTTTGGTAGCGTCCTCATAATAGGGAGATTATGGGATGAGGCAGAGAGAGACTAGCCTACTCTTTTTACTTCGAGGGACTCGCCTGGTGCCAGAGCTACTCTTCGAACGTTGATTCCCAACTTCAGCAGCCAGTAGCCAAGAGTGGCCTTACTAACTCCGAGGTAATCAGCCGTGGCCGATAGGCCCTGTTCTGTAACCATCTCAGGTAGCAGCTTCTCTAGTGGCTGGTTGAACTTTTCCTCAACTGCTGCCATCTTCTTTGTCTTCCGGGTCATGTCTGCCTCCTTGCAAATACTCATCTAATGTATTGGCCTAATCCTAACGTTTGCTTTGAACAAGTGTCAAGGGTAATTTCAGATAGTTTCTAATTGCTTTCTAGGCTTTTCAAATCTATTCAAATTAGACTATTACAACATGGCATAGCTACGTTTTCGCGCTGATTTAGGAAGGCGAGTATTTTAGACTATCTAACTTAAACGTCTAATATGTGTGTAAGTTTAATGTGGATAGTCAGCGGTGCCCGTGGAGAAAAGAGGTCTGAGCGATGTTTATCTGTTGGTTTTATAGGAGGTGTTTACAGTTAAGGGTATTCTCTGGACAATGTATAAGGGTCGCTCGCCCCTATCGATACGCCATATAGGATGGATCAGAAACTTCCAGTAGTGACTTGTCCGGTCGTCAAATTTAAATACCGCTGGCGCAGCCAGTCTGGTGGAGTGAGTCGTTCATGTTCGAGGATGTAATTCGTCGTGTCCGCAGAAATCACGCTCTGGAGCATGCCACAGTTACGCTTCTGCTAGAAAGAGGCATTGTTCCTCCCTTAGGGGGTTATTCGACGCCTGGTGGATTCATTATTGTTGGCCGGGTTCCGACTGATCTGCTCCAGGAGGTGGTGGCGGAAGCCCTGGCGGGCCTCAGTGGTGGGGATGAAGAGTTGGCAATCTCTCCTCACTGTGGTACGAACCTTGCAACAGGCACTTTAATAGGTGTGTTTTTAGCCAACGCCATATTAGGCAAGCGCCGCAAAGGCAGATTGAAGCGACTTCCTTTTGCTGTCTTGGGACTGGCAGTGGGAGTCGCGTTGGGCCGTCCCTTGGGAACCGTGATCCAGCGCAAGTACACAACTTTGGCTCAGATGGATGGCCTAAAGGTGGATCAGGTGTTCAGCTTGTGGTCCGGAGAGATTCCGAAGCTTCACAGAGTAAGGACCATTCAATAGTAATTTGGGCAACGACGTTCCCTTGACCACTCAAAACCTCATTGATAGACTTAAAGTGTATTCGCGTCCCTGTAGCTCAGTGGATAGAGCGGCTGCCTTCTAAGCAGCGGGTCGTCGGTTCGAATCCGGCCAGGGACACCACATCTTATTTTCTGCCCTCTAGTCTGCCATATTTGTATATGCACATTTTACGACGATGAGCATCAAACTTTGTCTTTTCATATAAATAGTGCAATATTATAATATGGTGTAAAGTGATTACTATCAATGATTTGCGTGAGATGCATCTTTGTTCACTCCATATTGACCCTGACGCAGGGCCACCGGGACGTTCTCTACTAATCGAGACTGTCAGTTTGTCAGCACAGCAATTATTACTGCTCTATTGACCCTATCCCTCCGGTGGTAAGAGTAAAAAACTCCTTACAAGCCTCCCTCCATTAAGCGTAGTTATAGTACGTATCAATGACTCTCAAAAGGCTTTACAATCTGCTAATTCAAGATACTATGGTCACGAAAATTCGAATAACCCTAATTTCGAATTAGATGAAGCACATTTTGTGCCATGACATTTTAATACGATCGATATCTGAGCAGTTCGATCTCGTTCTCCTAGACCTGACTTCCTACTCCTTAGACTGCTTCCGTGGGATTCAAGACAGCGGCCATACGTTTCCTGTGGTAATCTTTGTGTGATAACAGTGGCGATCTGGCGCAGCAGGCCATGGACGTTGGTACGTTTACTTTGGTTAAGAAGCCTCATACGGCGGATGACCTTCAGTCCATTCTCGCTTCACTGCCTCTAGCTAGGCCGACGGGCGCGTAGTAAACAGAACAAAAAAAGGAAACTGAATATGTATGGGAATTATGGCGACCTCCTTCTCTGACGAGCTACGGCAGGAGGTCGAACCCATCTGGAAGAAGATCTTTGCTCACCCGTTCATACAGGAAATTCAGGCCGGTACCCTGCCACTGGAGAAGTTCCGCTACTACGTAATTCAGGACTACCATTACCTCGAAGGCTTTGGTCGGACGGTATCCATAGCCCTCTCCAAAGGATCGGATACCGAGACACTTCGCAAGCTAGCCCGCAGGGTTAACACGCCCATTGAGAGGCCCTTGCATGCCAAGATGTTCGGAATGCTGAAAATCGAACAGCAGGAGGTCGATCGCGTCGGTCCATCGCCTACGAATTTGGCCTATATCAACCACATGGTTACCAGTGCAGCCACAGGCGGTGTGGGCGAAGCAGCGGCGGCCCTTCTCCCCTGTCCCTGGTCGTACCACGTACTTGGTTCAAGGTTAACGTTGCCGGGCCATCCCGTGTACGACGCCTGGGTGGAGTCATATCACTCCGGCATACTGGAGGCGAGCACTGCGGCCTGGCGCGACCTGGTTGATACCTTCGCTGAGGAGGCAGGGCCCACTGTACGTGAGACTATGCGAAAGGCGTTCCTTGCCAGCTCGCGATACGAGCATCAGTTCTGGACCATGGCCTACAATATGGAGAGTTGGCCCGCGTAGCTATCAAGTTCGTTATATCTAAAGACTCTATTTCGAACGCGATTTCAGTTTAGTAAATATTCGCGATCCTTGATCCCGTCACCCTCTCTTGTTGGCACAAAAACTTTTAATCTATATTCCGAACCTGTACAGTAATGCCTACCTGGTTGATAACCCCTCCCATATGTCCTGCGCATCGTATTCGCATATGCCCGTGATTGGAGACTTCCAAATGAGCCTGAGAATATATGGAGGGTAAGAACGACGCACTTGACTTCCCTACCCACTTGGACTGGCTAAACACGGAAAAACCGCTGACTATGCAGGACTTTCGTGGCCGCAAGGAGGCGATGCTGCGGTGACACTGCTTAACTCTCCATGGGACCTAATTCTGCATGAAGGGGTCCTGTACATAGTCATGGCGGGCTCAGCATTGCCAACGGAAAGATTTACATAGCGTACACAATCATGCCATCAGAGTAGCCGACATTGGAACTCGGAGGGAACTACCATAGAATTGACTGGATCTGGGGGATGCGGTCTTCCCTTAAATTACTTTTAACACCATCGCGAGAGGATGCCTTAACCCATGCCCAACCGACTTGCCAATGAGACCAGTCCTTACCTTCTGCAGCATGCCAATAACCCCGTAAACTGGTCCCCCTGGGGTCAGGAGGCGCTGGACGCTGCGAAGTCTGAGGACAAGCCAATACTGCTCAGCGTAGGTTACTCCGCCTGCCACTGGTGCCATGTGATGGAGCG
>CAJWRP010000272.1 GCA_913046025.1 uncultured Chloroflexota bacterium | reverse complement strand
CGCTATTCTGGAATACACCTCGCTAAGTAACGGCACATGCTCTTTCACCAGATCAGAAGTGACCATCTCCTGGTGCGTCACCAGCGCGCCGACATGAAGCTGACCGTCGGCAAATAAGATGTCATTCAGGCCCGGCAATTTACGGAGACTCACCATGTGATTGGCGAAGACCAGAGACTGCTTCAAGAGGTTAACCATGGCGGTCCCTCCAGAAATTGGTCTGGCGTCCTCGCCGTGCTCGGTCAATATCGATAGGGCTTCGCCAATGGTCTGAGGGTTGTGAAAGTAAAAGTCCTTCAACGGCTATTCATTCCGCGCGCTAATGGCTTTGGTGATGGACTCAACTATCTGATAGTAACCAGTGCAACGGCAAAGATTACCGGCCATCCACTCCTTTATCTCGTCCTCAGTAGGAGTCGGGGTAATGTCCAGCAGAGACTTGGCTGCAAGAATCTGACCGGGAGTGCATATTCCGCACTGGAATCCGCCATTGACGACGAAACTCTCCTGAAGTGGGTGTAGTTTGTCCTCGTCGGCAACGCCTTCGATGGTGGTCAGGGCCGCCCCATCTACCTGTACCGCCATCGTGATGCAGGACGCTACGGTCTTGCCTTCAATAAGTACGGTGCATGCGCCGCAGACACCCACACTACACGCCTCCTTGGTTCCAGTAAGACCGATATCATAGCGAAGCATGTCCACCAGCGTGCGCCTGGCGGGCACTTCGATTCTGTATTCTTTTCCGTTGACGATCAGTTCTATAGGGTATAGTGCTTCAGGCGAAGCCATCTGGTATCCTTGGTCGAAATTCTCTGAATATTATGCTATTGCCGTCATATTCCAGGCATAGGGGTTAGTTGCCAAAAGCGCGATGACGCGCGAATGGTAACCCAACGGCGATAGGCTGACAATAGGTGGATAAATGACCTCTTACCGTGTCATCGGGCAGGACGTCCCGAGAACTGATGGCCCAGAAAAGGTCACAGGCGAGGCACAGTACACAGCCGATTTTGTTTTGCCGGGAACACTTTGGGGCAAGGTGCTCAGAAGCCCTTTCCCCCATGCGCGAATCCTAAGTATTGATACGGCTGAGGCCAGTAAAATAGAAGGCGTCTACGCTGTTCTTACCGGGGCCGATGTTCGTGGCGTTCTCTACGGTCGTCGTTTAAAGGACGTTCCGGTGCTAGCGAACGATGTCGTGCGGCACATAGGTGAGCCCGTGGCGGCGGTCTCTGCTATCGATCAAGACACTGCACAGCAAGCCCTGGACCTCATTGACGTCGAATACGAGGAGCTACCGGCAGTCCTGGACACGGCGGCGGCGTTAAAGGATGGCGCGTCTCTGGTTCATCCTGAAGTCAACAGCTACGCCGGTCTGCCTAAGATACTGGAAAAGCCATCAAACCAATTTGTAAAGAACACCTGGTCCACGGGAAACCTGGAGCACGGTATGGCTGCGGCTGACCGTATCTTCGAAAATTCGTTCACCACTCCCGCCATTCATCAGGCCTACCTGGAAAGTCACTCCTGCCTTGTATGGATAGACGAAGACGACCGCGTACAGGTTTGGGCTTCGAACAAAAACCCTCATGTTATGAAGCAGCAGATGTCGGACGCGCTACATATTCCAGTGGAGCGCATCCGAATTAATCAGACGTTCATCGGAGGGGACTTCGGAGGCAAGGGTTCGCCGCTGAATCTTCCACTCTGTTATTTCTTGGCATTGCATAGCGGCAGACCTGTAAAAATAGTCATGAACTATTCCGAGGAATTATTAGCTGCAAATCCTCGCCACCCTTCGGAGATAACACTTAAGACTGGTGTGATGAACGACGGAACTCTCGTCGCCCACGAGGCTTACGTAATCTTCAACAGCGGCGCATACGGTGGCTTCAAGCCGGGAGTCAATCTCAGCGGCGCTTCAAGGGCTGGCGGGTGCTACAGAATTCCCAACGTATATATGGAAGGCGTTCAGGTCTACACGAACAACGTGCCATGTGGCCACATGAGGTCGCCCGGTGAGCCCCAGGCCCTCTTTGCGATGGAGTCGCACATGGACATGATCGCTCGTGAACTTGGCATCGAACCTCTCGAGTTACGGAGGCGCAACCTCGTAGAGGAGGGTGACGAGACGCCATCCGGGACCATTTTCGAAGGTGTCAGAGCAAAGGAAACGCTAGAGGCAGCCATTGACGCTTCCGAGTACAACGCTCCCAAACCTGCCAACGTCGGCAGGGGAATCGCCATGGGGGATCGAGCTCCGGGCGGTGGCGAGTCTTATGCCTCGGTTGAGCTCAAGCCCGACGGCTCTGTGGTTCTCAGCACCCCTGTATTCGAGCAAGGGACTGGAACGCACACCACTCTTCGTCAGATTGTAGCCGAGGAGATGGGCCTGCCCTTCGAGCGCGTGCAGCTTGAGGTATGGAATACGGACGCCGTGCCTTTCGACTCTGGTGTAGGTGGAAACCGAGTCACTCGCATCGCAAGCATAGCCACTAACGAGGCAGTCTTAGAGGCACAACATCGTGCGCTAAGAATCACGGCGGAGCTTACAGGTTGGCCGGAGGAGAGGCTCAAGTTTCAAGGCGAAGAGATTAATAACACCGAATCCGGCCAATCTGAAAACTGGGCTAGACTTCTCTCGCGAGCAGGCCAGTCGGTTGTCGGCAGTGGGCACTACAAGGACGCAGGACATGCGAAGGTTACGTCGTTCACGGCGCAGGTGGCGGAGGTGGCAGTGGACCCAGACACGGGTGAGATTAAGCTGATTCGAGTAACAACCGCACACGATGTCGGCAGGGTTTTGAATCCAGTCGGGCACCAAGGCCAGATATTTGGTGGGCTGATGCAGGGAATTGGATACGCTCTCATGGAGGAGCTGGTCATAGAGGACGGCAGGGTTACGAACCTGTCCTTGGGCGATTACAAGATCCCAACATTCATGGACCTACCAGAAGTGCGGACAGTGTTGTTGGAACCCGGTAAGGGCGTTGGGCCATATGACACCAAAGCCATTGGAGAAAGCCCCAATGGCCCCATAGCGGCAGCAATAGCAAATGCTATCGCTGATGCTGTTGGTGTTCGAATCCAAAGCCTTCCGCTTACCTCCGAAAAGGTTTACAGGGCGCTCAAAGACGGGTAGACAATACGCGGTTGCAGTCCTTCTATATGTAGGGCAGATAAATTGTCGCTTGTCATGAGCCGAGCCGATAACGGCAATAGCTCGCGCTTCGCCAGCTGCTCAATGGGCTGTTCCGAGCATAATTGAGTCCTGCATTAGACCCATGCGCGTTCAACTAGTGTCTTCCAACGCAACTAGTTTCATGCCAATACCACGCCTCACGCTTATTATGGCGCCCACTTTAGCCGTCTAAACTCTAATGAATTGGCCTTCTATCCTCGTGTGATATCATCCGGCGCATGTAGATTTTCGTTTTGGAGGCCGCTATGGCTTATGGAGGCAATGATTGGCTCGCGCTGAACCCAGAGCCCACCCTAGAACCAGAATTACCAATATGCGATCCGCATCACCATTTCTGGGATTTTCGCAATGAGAGGGTGCCATACCAGAGGTACCTTCTTGACGAGCTGAACGCGGATATCTACAGCGGTCACAACGTTCGCTCAACCGTCTTTATTGAGGCCAGGTCAATGTACAGCGCCGATGGGCCAGAAGAACTTCGTTCTGTTGGCGAGGTCGAGTTCGTGCAGGGGCTCGCCGCAGCTAGCGCCAGTGGACAGTACGGCCCGGCTAGAGCCGCCGCGGCCATCATCGGAAACGCCGACCTGAGCATGGGGGACAGAGTTGAGCCCGTGCTGGACGCTTTGCAAGCCGCTAGTCCGAACCGTTTCCGCGGCGTACGCAGATCTGCCTCCTATGACGCCCATCCAGATGTGGAAAGCAGGGCAGAGCAGGGACTGCTGGCAAACGAAAGCTTTCGGGCTGGGGCGCGAGTGCTGGCTCGCAGGGAAATGGTCTATGAGAACACGCTGTATTTCCATCAGCTTCCCGAGCTTGTGGATTTCGCCAACGCCATTCCTGAACTAACCATCGTGCTGAATCACATCGGTGGCCTGTACCGCGTAGGGCCATACGCCAATCGGGACGACGAGGTGATTACGGAGTGGCAGGCAGGCGTCGCTGCCGTTGCACGGTGTCCGAACATATACCTAAAGTTGGGCGGTGTGGGTCAGCCTCGCTACGGCTTCGACTGGCACACCTACGAAAAGCCTATCGATTCTGGAGCGCTGGCAACAGGCCTCGCTCCTCTAATGAACTACTGCATCGAACAGTTCGGCCCAGACAGGTGCATGTTCGAAAGCAACTTCCCGCCGGACAAGGTGTCTAGCTCGTACAACGTGCTGTTCAACGCCTTCAAGCGACT
>CAJWRP010000271.1 GCA_913046025.1 uncultured Chloroflexota bacterium | reverse complement strand
CGATACATCCTGGCCAGGGAGAACTCTCGAAAGCGACTGACTGTTCCGGGCTCTTCGGGAAAAGACGCTCTGCCAGGGACCATATCTAAATCTCCTTCTTGGAGGCCATCCGGAAACTCCAAAGTTTCCTTGCGAAACGAGGCAAAGTACGCCTGTAAGAGGTTCTTGGGCAGGTTAGGGAAATTGGCGACCTGTTCGGGTGAGTAACCGAACCCACTGCCTTGGTCAAACAGGCCAAGCTTGTCTCCCCAGCTTTGGCGCAGCCATAGACTGGCTTCACGTTTTGCAAAGGCATTGATCCGGCCATCCTCGACCCTGGCTACGTGCCAGTAGATGAAGGCGATTGAATTAGCCTCGGGATAAGGCTTCCAACCCATCTCCTCACTGGTCATAGGTTCAATGGTCGCATTCACCGGAACGTTGTAGTCTTCAAATGTATGCACTGTGAAGTCGCGTCGCAACATAACAGGTCCGCAGGTTAGCATTGTCTTTGTCGGTGATTATCTCACGTCTGCAGCGTCAGCAACAGGAATCGAGTAGAGGTGGAGGCGTAACAGATTCTTCTGGCGCATCGAAGCCACCAGAGCAGGCGACGTCGAAGAACCGTTGCCGCAAAAAAATGTGAGAAGTGTGTGCAATGCCATTACTTAATCTAGCCCTATCGCTCTGAATTATTCCATAGCCATACGACTGAATTACAGGTAAACTCTACCGTCAAAGGAATAACGATTAGCCCTTTTCGCTTTTGCGCCTACGCATTAACGAGCTCTGAGGGTAGTGACACAAAGCAATAGCATGGAAAAACATAAAAATGAACAAAATAGTCATCAATATCGAAACAGGGAGCAACATTCGGGCCAGCGAAACGATGGCTGACCTGAGAAACGTTGTGGAAAATCTGTACTTCCCCATGCGAGTTGCAGGCTTTTGGGACTCTCAGGCGAATGTCCACCTTTGCCCTCAGGAGGAGCGCCGACAGGAGTGTCCGCACACGTCGGAGGACGGCGAAGTTAGCAGGCCCGCCTATGCCGAGACCTTACAGAAGGAGCGGAAGGTAAGCACAGAAGTTTACTTCCCGCATGCCGACATTACTTTTTACACAAGTTAATATCTGAATAACGGGCATGTGCGATTTACGTTAAGTAGCTCGTCATATATTCGCTAAAATAAGATCTTGCTCATGAATAAGAATGACGGCCAGCCAAGCAGTCAACCTAGATAGGAGCTATCCGATATGCCCATTCCTACACCGGCTCGAACGTCCACGGCCCCCTATGAGGCCCACCCGCTACAGGATTTCCTGAGCAGAACTGCGGAACGATTGCCTGATAAGGTAGCCATCATAGACGGCGATCGGAAGGTCACATACCAGGAGCTCCAGTCCTACAGCGACCAGCTTGCGTCAGCCCTGGCCAGCATGGGAGTTCAAAAGGGCGACCGGATTGGCCTTCTGGCGCCTAATTGCATCGAATTCGAAGTTGCTTTCTACGGCATTGTTAAGGCTGGTGCCATTGCCAGCACGATCAACTCCGGTTACCGGGAGCGAGAGATCGCCCACCAGCTTAATAACAGCCAGGCGGAAGTTCTGATCGTGCATCAGGCGATGTTGGAAATGGCAGCCTCTGCCAAAAGCGATATCCCAGCTCTGAAGCAAATGATAGTGATTAAGGAAGACTCCAATAATGCTGACTCATTTTGGGGGCTTATCGAGGCCTCACCGATTAGCCCTCCGGATATTGCTGTCGATCCAATGAAAGATCTAGTCGCACTACCCTATTCCAGCGGAACAACTGGCCTTCCAAAAGGGGTGATGCTCACCCACCACAACCTCACTAGCAATACGGAACAGCTAATCAGAAGGCCTGGGGAGAGCTTCACCTGCACAGAGGATGATATGGTGCTTATCCACCTGCCATTATTCCACATCTATGGTATGAACGTTCTGATGAATCCATTCATCGCCGTCGGCGCAACCCAGATAATGATGGGCCGATTCGACATGGAGAATTTTCTTACGCTGCTTTCCAGCCACAAGGTTACGGCCCTGTTCTCTGTGCCACCAGTTGGACTAGGACTGAGTCAGTATCCGGGCGTATCGAATTACGACCTCAGTTCCATCAAGGTTGGGCTCTTTGGTGCTGCACCACTGTCTACTGACCTGCAAACCAGGATACAGAACAGGCTAGGATTCCCTATAATTCAGGGCTATGGTATGACCGAGGCGTCCCCGTTAACCAATTTGGATTTCATGGAGACGGACCGCCAAAGATTAGGCTCTATTGGCCCAGCTACCGCCGACACAGAGCAAAAGGTCGTCGATGTCGAAGACCCCACTAAGGACATACCATATGGCGAGTCTGGTGAGCTAATGATCCGCGGGCCACAGATAATGCAGGGCTATTACGACGATCCCGAAGCCACAGCAGAAACCCTGACGCCTGACGGCTGGCTGCATACGGGCGACATAGTCCGCATGGACGAGGACGGGTACGTCTGGGTGCTGGACCGCAAGAAGGAGTTGATCAAATACAAAGGCTTTCAGGTCCCGCCCGCGGAGCTCGAAGGTCTTCTGTTGGAGCACCCCTCTATCGCAGATGCCGCTGTCATTGGCAAGGCCGACAAGGAATCTGGAGAGATTCCCAAGGCGTTCGTTGTCTGCAAGGAAGGCCAGGACGCATCCGCCACCGATATCATGGAGTTCGTGGCCAGCAGAGTCTCCACTTTCAAGCACATCAGAGAGGTTGAATTCGTAGACTCCATCCCCAAAAACCCGTCGGGCAAGATACTGCGTCGAATCCTTGTTGAGCAGGAACGTGCCAAGTCCGGCTAACTAATTTTTAGATGCTGGACTAGACCAGAATTTAGCCGCAAGTCACCCTGCGTCAGCTATGGTGCAGTGGCCTGGATTATTCCCAATACATCCCCTACCTTTAATAAGGAGCCTAAAAGTAAATGACCAAACTCTGGTGGATGTATGTCACTGCGTTTCTTGCCGGAATCAGCATTACCATAATGGGAATGCTTCAGGGCGACGCAGCGCTGGTCGGCGTTGGCGTTATAATAGGCATCGGCCTCTACTTCAGCCGAAACCGACTCAATTGAATGAATTTTGTATAGTGGGCTTACGAATATTCCACAGGAGCCGAAGCACTGTAGTTCAAAAAGGCCAATACTCACCTAGGAGACAGCTATGGACATCGGATTTGCACTTCCCAATCTCATGGACAGCGATGAGATGCGACTGTTCGCCCAGTCAGTCGAGAACCTTGGTTTTGAGTCAGTGTGGGCAGCCGACCACATTATCCTTCCCATGGAGAAGACAGACCAATACCCATATACGGTGGACGGTTCCTTCACACGACCGTCCACAGCGCCGTTCCTAGAGACTCTGACCATGCTTAGCTTCCTGGCGGCTTGCACCGAGCGAGTTCGAGTCGGTAGCACTGTCGTCATAGTGCCTTACCGCAACCCTGTGCTTCAGGCCAAAATGTTCGCCTCTGTAGACGTGCTTTCCAAGGGTCGGGCAGTGTGCGGAGTAGGCGTGGGCTGGCTAGAAAAGGAGTTCCAGACTCTGGACGTTCCCTATGCCGACAGAGGGCCCATGACAGACGAGTGGCTAACCATATTCAAGGACCTCTGGACATCCGAGTTCCCGGAGCACAAGGGGAAGTACTACCGGTATGACGCTGTGCAGTTCTACCCCAAGCCCATTCAAAAGCCACACATCCCAATCTGGGTCGGCGGCCACACCCGACGCGCCATTC
This sequence comes from uncultured Chloroflexota bacterium, assembly GCA_913046025.1. Next base: position 623 of record CAJWRP010000271.1, on the reverse strand, counting down.
GCAGGGTTGTAAAGTACGGCGATGCCTGGCATCCCACCCGCCAGACGCCTGAGTGGATGGAGTCACAGCTGCCTTACATGAGGGAGTTCGCCAGTGAATTCGGTCGCGATGCCAAAGAGATAACTCTCTCTCTAAAGCGTACTCTTCATTTCACCGACACCGGCGCTGAAGAAGGCAGCCAGGTGCGCTCCACCGGCGGCATGATCGGCACCACCCAGGAGGTCATCGACGACATCAAGCGCTGTCAGGAGATCGGCATCACGCAGCTCACTTACGACTTCCGCACGCCTGACGTGCACGACTGCATTCGCACCATGCAGCACGTAGCTGAAAAGGTAGTGCCTGCAATCTAGCCAGCACATGCATATTCCGGAGAGGTTCGGCCTGTGTATTCAGCATGTCAAATAATGGCACCCGTCTATAAGTGGCTAATAACAAGGACGCTATTGGCGACCCTGGCGCTTGCAACTCTGTTCCTGTTTGGCTGCAGCCAAACGGAGGCGCGGCCCCAGGCCCAAGAGGCCTCTCCAACGGCAGTAGCCGATATGCCGGCAACCCCTGTGCCGCCAGCTGTAGCCATTCCCAATATGCCTGTGCCCAAAATCGCAACCAAAAGTCTGGTC
>CAJWRP010000270.1 GCA_913046025.1 uncultured Chloroflexota bacterium | reverse complement strand
TGTGTCCCCCACAGTGGTTCATTGCACGCGCCACACCAGTCCAGTGAATGATTTCGACGGCACTACCTGGGCGCATTTGTAGCTCTCGGTAGGCCATGTCCCGGCTGCTCCTGTCAAGTACGGTACGCCTATGGGATTCCGGACGCCCGCTGTTATAGGGGTTCTATTCACGATCGTTGGTCGTGTTTTTTTTAAGAGACTGCTCTAGATTATTATGAAAAACCGGCAACAGTTGATGTTGTGTGGAATGTTGGAGGCTTTATGAAGGGAATAATTCTCGCCGCGGGCGACGGAGGGCGATTACGTCCATTAACGCTAAAAACTCCAAAGGTCCTTTTGGACTTGGCTGAGCAGCCCCTGATCAATTACCCTCTGGACGCTTTGATGTCAGCTGGCATATCTGACATTGCCATTGTGGTGGGCTACATGAACGGAGCGGTGGAGGAGGCTCTCAAGCAAAGCTATCCCTCCCTGTCCTACGTCTACAACGACCACTACGACGATGGCGGAAACGCAATGTCCATCTATGCGGCACGTTCCTTCATCGGTGACGACTCCTTCGTCGTGTGCATGGGAGACCACGCAATAAGCCCTTCAATAATTAGTATTATGCTGTCCCAAAATTACAAAGGCTGCATGCTATGTGTAGATTCCAGGGCGGACCACTCTTCTCAAATCGATGATGCAACTAGGGTGTCCATTGGCGATGGTGGATACATCGCGGACTTGGGCAAGGAATTAGAAGTTTGGGATTGTATTGATACGGGCGTATTCCAGATGACCAGCGACGTGTTCGCAGCGACCGAAGCGTTAATGGAAAACAAGGGCGTTGATGTTAGCATCACCGACATGGTTCTGCATTCAGCCTCTATGGGCAATCCATTTGCCACATGCGACGTGACGGGTAGTTTTTGGGCTGACGTGGATACCATTGAAGACCTGCATTCGGTTGACAGGCTGCTGAGGGAGATCAATGGAAGGGGTATATGACGGCTTCGTTTCCCGCTACCTGAACCGGCATATCTCCCGGCCTATTGCGCGGGCGCTGACACACACTCCGCTGACGCCAAACCAGGTATCTTTTATTAGCCTGGCTGTTGCAATTGGTTCGTTTTTGGGTTTTGTGTACGGTCAATACATAGTTGGTGCCCTGCTTGCCCAAGCTTCGTCGATTGTAGATGGAGTGGATGGTGATCTTGCCCGGGCCAAGAAGATGACCAGTGCATTCGGCGGCTTCTTGGATGCTATTCTGGACCGATATGCGGATGCGATCATCCTGCTTGGCCTGACTGTTTGGGCCGCGAAGTCTGTGGGAGCCGATCTCGAAGTTTATGTGTGGATAACGGGCTTTCTTGCACTGTCAGGTTCGTTCCTGGTCACCTATACCAGGGCGCGTATCGATCATGTGCCGCGGAACTTCTTCGACAAGGGAATCACATCGGCGGCTTCCCGAGATGTACGCTTATTACTTATCATGGTTGGAGCGCTCACAGGCCAGGGGTTCGCCACATTGATCGTGCTGGCAGTCTTGGCCAATATGGTTGTGGTATTGCGACTCTTGTCTGCAAGGCGCGCTTTGGCAGGTACGTAGACAGAACAGGCTGCTGTCACGGATGAGTCTTAAAGTGACATTGCAAGGAGTGGCGTTCCCCCGTTGAATTGCGAAGTCGAAGGATTTAGGAAGAATGACCATAGATAGGTGAACAGAACCGGTCCTCATAGGACCCATTGGTGCAGGTAAGACTACTGTTGGTGTCTTGCTTGCACGCCTGCAGCGGCGCTAAATTGCCTGCAGCGTTCTATGGATAAGTTACGTTGGTCTTACTACGAAGAGTTGCATTACGATTCCCATAAAGCCGAAGCGCTACTTTAAGATTACGGATTTGCGGCTTTGTGTGAGTATTGGAAGGTGTTTGAAGCGTATGCCGTAGAGCGCCTGCTGTCCGACTATTCTAATTGCGTGTTCGACTTCGGCGCAGGTCACTCAGTGTATGATGGTTCGGCTCTATTTGATTGTGTCGAAAGAGCACTAGTGCCATTTAGTTACGTCGTCTTGTTATTGCTTTCGCCGGACGTAGACACGTCAATCCGAATACTTTCTGATCGTAATCCTGTGGAAGACTCTGATGTGATTAGTATGAATAATCACTTCCTACACCATCCGTCGAACACTGAATTCCCAACTTACACTGTATATACAAAAGGTAAGACTTTGGAGGTAGTGGGGAACGAGATTCTTGGGTTCATGAAACGGTGATTAAGATTACTGCCTGTTCCTATTTCCTACGGCGACCTCTAAAACATTGCCTGTTGCCTGCGCAAGTAAATCCCTACGCAGCCTTCTGAGTTCAAGAAGCTCCAGATGGGCATCAGCCTTATCGTACTTCGCGGCGAATTCGTCATACTTCTGTGCAATATCACGCTTGGACTTAATGCTGGACATAATTATGCCTTGTCTCTGCCGACCGCCTAATCGGCTGCTGCATGCATATGGGGGCTTAGGCCAGTCGAATATATACTGCGCAACGAAATGCTCGACAGGCTTCCCACCATAGCGACGATAAATAGTGCGCCGCCTACGACGAATATCGGCGGGGCGCCAGTGAAATCTGCCAGAGCCCCATTGGAGAGATTGGCCAAAGCCATGGTGCCGCCCACGTGGATCGAGTACACGCCTGCAATTCGACCACGCATGCCGTCCGGTATTGTCGACTGGATCATGGTGTGAATCAGCGTCATGAATCCAGCTGTGCTGGCTCCCAGCAGGGCCGCTCCCAGCATGGCAAAAGGCATCGATGTCGATAGGGCCAACACGGCTGGCGCAACTCCACTGAGGATACCGTAGTAGAAGAAGGTCCGTCCTCGGGTAACCTGTGAACGAACTCCCGCCAGAATTATCGAAGACGCCATCGCACCTGCACCCACCGACATCATCAGCGTCATAACACCTGCGCCCCCTGCACCCAATTGTTCCGCAGAAAGAATGGGCAGAAGTGACTCGTAAGACATTGTCAGGCCGCAGTGCAGCAGAGTGATGTATATCAGCGCCCTTAGGTGGGGCGTCTTATAACAGTAGATAAGGCCTTCGGACAGATTGCGAGCAAGACTCTGCTGCTTGTTAATCTGGCCAGTGGACTTGGTTTGTATACGAAAGCTCTGCACCAGACTGATGGCGTAGAACACCGTGCACAAAATGAAAGCGCCTTCAATTCCTACGGTCACCATCAATGGCAGAATCGCTGCCGGTCCGATTAGCCTGGAACCCTGCATTGTTGCCTGGTTCAACGCAATGGCGTTAAGTAGGGTGCCTTTTGGAACCAGGTTTGGAATCAGGGCCTGGGCCGCTGGCATCTGTGTGGCGCGGGCTGAGCCGTTCATCAGCGACAGGACTACCAGGTGCCAGATCTCGATGTTACCGGTTGAAACTAGCACAGCTAACAGGGCATTGTTGGCCAGGCTGATTCCGAACATGGTTCGCAGAACGGACTTCCGGTCGTATCTGTCCGAAAGGTAGCCGGTTATCGGTGTGACCAGCACTCGGGGAATCATCGCCGCGAATGTGACCAGGCCTACCCATAGCGATGCGGTAGCCGGCTCCGACATGTCGAAAACCAGCCATCCACGAGCCACGATCAGTGCCCAGGCGGCTGCACCGGCGAATATGTTGGCAATCCAGAGAGTTCGGAAATCGCTGTGGGAGAGAGCACTGCCATATCTTGACAGAGTCTCTCTCACCAGAAGCCTTAGATCCACCATTCATCCTCCGGTACTCGTCGATAATTTTCAGGTCAGGTTGGCTTTGAGAGTTCGGCCTCCAATATGGCAAGCGATGATATCTAAAACCCTTGCTACATCAGCGAGTGTAGCAGCGTAGCTTATCTTCGTCAAAAGAAATTTTCAGTAGATTATATATTTGTTTACAGAGGCAAGAAAAAGGCTCTTGAAGGGGTACCGAGAGCCCCTTCAAGAGCCGGACAACCGGCAGTGCAAGCGGACTGGGTTAGTGATTTCTAAATAACATTAAACGTGAAAACTAACGTTGCTACCTGACGGATGTCTGACAAATTCCTGACAATTTCTTATTTCCATAACAATCTTAGCCCCCATGTTCGTTTGCTTTTGGGTTGGCGTGGCCACGGAATGGACCGATGCTGGCATCTGAATATTACCGGTCGGTTGAAGCCGAAACTAAAGGCCAAAGGGCTTCGCCGATTCAGCCATTCGTGCCAGCAATTTACACAGGGCCCTCCGCTTTGAATACACAAAAACTATTCGCTCCAGAGGGCAATGCCGAGCATGCCGGGTCCGATATGTGCTCCCATCACGGGCGTTAACTGGCTGATGTATATTTCACTACAGTCGAAGGATGCTTCTATTCTGGAGTAGATATCC
>CAJWRP010000269.1 GCA_913046025.1 uncultured Chloroflexota bacterium | reverse complement strand
ACGGTGGCACTGCGGGCTTATTTCAAGGTGAAGATCGTGTGCAGGTTGCGTTGGGGCTGGGGTACGCGACAGGACAGACCGACACGGGTCACACCAGAGATGGCCCGGAAGACTGGCTCATGAAGGAGCTCGAATCCGGCGTCATCGTTCCCAACTACGTGGCGATCGACAACTTCGCGTATCGGTCTATTCATCTAACGACCGTCATCGGTAAACAATTCGTCGATGCATTTTATGCACGTGCGCCGGAGTATTCGTACTATTTGGGCTGTTCTACCGGCGGGCGCCAGGGTTTGAAGGCGATGCAGCGTTATCCTAACGACTTCGACGGAATCGTCGCTGGAGCGCCCGTCTTCTCTTTGACACGGTTGAACATGTCGCAGCTCTGGGCTGCTCAACGGGTTGCCGAACTGGAAGCGGTAGGAGAATCTCTCGTGCCCGATCAACTGGACCTAATAAAGCGCGGCTCTTTAGGCATGTGCGATGCGCTTGACGGGGTTACGGATCGTATCATCGATGACCCCCTACAATGCGCTTTTGACCCGGCCGCAATCCAGTGCTCCGCGTCGGAGTCGCCGCCGCAGTGCCTTACTGATCGACAGGTTCAGTTTGTCCGCTCGATCTACGATGGCCCGGTAACTGCGACGGGCGAACAGATCTATCCCGGACGGGTTCGCGGAAGCGAAGGAAGTGGGGGTATGGGAGGCTGGATGGACCTGCTTCCGTCCGCATGCCCGAACGAAGCCGGAACTAGCCGCTGTGATCTCGTCGCTCGCGCCTGGTATCAGGACCCAGATCGCAACATGCTGGAGGAGTTTAGTATCGACAATCCCGAGGACGTTGCGGCTGCCGATTCCTCCTACTACTCTGGTGTAACCCGCGCCGATAATCCCGACGTGACGCCCTTCGTTCAAAGTGGCGGCAAGGCGATTCTCTACCACGGCTGGAGCGATGCGAGCGTGACGCCTGTGACCACAATCGAAATCTACGAGGCGATGGAAGACACGGTCTCGCGTAAGCGAGGCGAGTCGGACTTCAGAGACCATCTGCGATTGTTCCTGGCGCCTGGCATGGGCCATTGTCAGGGCGGCGACGGCCCGAACGACTATCTCCGGCCGGCACTGGAGGCGATCGATGTGTGGGTATCCGAGGGCACGCCTCCGGATTCGATCGTGGTGAGCCACAACCAGCGTGGTTTGTCGCGCCCCTGGTGTCCGTATCCCCAGATTGCGAGATTAAGAGAGCCGAACCTCGACTCAAACGATGCTGCAAACTTCCAGTGCGTCAATCCGCCAGAATAAGCCTGGACGTTAATGTAGTGGAGGCGGCGTCAATCAAGAAAACGCTTTAACCTATTGAAAAATAAACGAATGGTATATCTATACCCGTAGAGATGCCCCCAAATATGCCCCCCAGCCTAATCCTTCAAAGTAACTCTATTAGGGGGCAGGGTAGAAGGCCAAGGGGGGGTACTAGGGATATTTAACTACTGGTCGGACATTTCTAGCCAATTTTGGCCGTTAACCTAAGGTATGCTCGGTAGCCGTTGAACGGTCTTCCTATCCAAGGAGCTTCTTATGCGCTCAGTAGCTGTGTTTGTTGTGGCCCTTGCCATCAGTATCTCGGCGGCCCAGTCTCAAACGCGATCGCTTCAGGTTTACGTCGTCGACGTCGAAGGCGGCGACGAAGCTGCCCTTCTGCGCGTCGGCTTGCACGTAGACCCGACCGTCATGGATCACCGGTGAACTGGCCCAACCCCATTGCGCCTTGGGCATGCGAAAGTAGCCGGAGTCGAGCAGGCCGAACTCCTTCTTCCACAGCAGTTCGCCGTCGACGGTGTAGACGGACTCTATGCGATGCTCCGGGTTGTCGAAAACCCTCTTCCACTCTTCGTCCGAAGCCTTTGCCATCTCCTCCGGGTGATATCCCAGGTGGGCCGGGTTGCCGTAAGCGTAACGTCCAAACCAGCTCTCCGATATCTCAGAGTCTGCCAGCCATTCGTTAATTCGAACTACGTCCTCGCGGGTCACTACTTTTAGAACCACATTTTGCTGGGGCATCGTCGATCTCCTTTTATGGCCTCAATGTGGGGCTTAAGATGGGGCGGATGCCTCGGATATAGAATTCCGATCTCTAGATTAACCAACTGAATTTATAACGAATCTGAACTAGTATAAAAGTTAGGCAATATTACCAAGGCTCAAGTCCTATTACAACAGAAGCGAAATTCTGGTGATTTTGGCCCGTAATAGGGGGTATTCATATGTTATAGAACAGGATTGCACGCTCGCGGTTTGTTGCAAGGCTGTAGTATGGAGTGAATTATGGTTGTCCTAATGTTTGCTGTGGAGGTGAACTGAAATGGAACTTGGGCTTAGAGGAAAAATTGCCATCGTGGGTGGCGGCAGCAAGGGATTGGGTAGAGCGTGCGCCATAGGCCTCGCCAACGAAGGCACCCGCGTCGCCATTTGCAGTCGTAACGCCGAAGCCTTGCAGCAGGCGGCCAGGGAAATCACCCAGGAGACGGGCAGTGAAGTGCTGCCGATAGCTGGTGATCTTTCCACGCTCGCAGACATAAAGTCGCTGGTTTCCCAGACAGTAGATCATTTTGGCGGTCTGGATATTCTCGTGAACAACTCAGGTGGACCCCCGGCAGCCAGCGCTGAGGATGCTACAGAGGAGCAGTGGGAGCAGGCGTTGCAGCTGTCATTGCTTTTCTTCGCCCGCATGTGCCGGGAAGCGCTTCCCCACATGCGAAAAGAGGGCGGGGGCCGCATCATAAACATCTTTGCCAGCTCCGTGAAGCAGCCCATCGAGAACCTGATGCTCTCAGCGGCCACGCGGCTGGGTGCTCTGGGATTTGCCAAAACACTGGCCGACGAGGTTGCCAAAGAAGGCATTCTGGTCAATAACGTTGCGCCAGGCTATCTGGAGACCGCTCGCATGATGGAAGTGGTAGAAAGCAGGGCTCAATCAGCAGGCATAACCCCGGAGAAGGCTATGGCAGGACTGAGCAGCCAGATACCCATGGGGCGTGTCGGCCGGCCAGAAGAGCTAGCCAACCTGGTAGTCTTTCTGGCGTCGGACGCCGCTAGCTACATAACAGGCACCACAATACAGGTGGACGGTGGCGTTATCAGGTCCATGCTCTAGCCGGTAATAAGAGGCTCAAGTCCGGTGGGAACCGGTATATGCATTGTGATATTCTGAGGGCAGGCTTTAAGTCTGCCCTTTTGCATTTCTTTTCAACCCAGAGGTATACAAAATATGTCCATTCAAAGTGTAATTACACAAGCCCAGGAGTTCATGGCAGACCACGATCTGGCGGGGTGGCTGCTTTACGACTACAGAGGCATGAACCCGATCTTCTGGGACACCGTAGGTCCAATTGCCAACGTCACCCGTCCCTGCTGGCTGTGGATTCCTGCAAGCGGCAACGCACAGCTTCTGGTGGCCTACGTCGACCAGGGACGATTTGTGCATCTGGGACTGGACACGATGCTGTTTGCAGGTCGGGGGGATATGACGGCCAAGCTAGGCAAATTGCTAGCAGGAGACCTTCGCATTGCCATGGAGTACTCTCCGAATGGCCTGCTGCCAAGAGTGTCCAAGGTCGACGCCGGCACCCTGGAGTTCGTGCGTGGCCTGGGAGTGGACGTGGTTTCTTCCGCCGACCTGCTGCAGTACGCCACACAGCGCTGGGACGAGGCACAGCTCAGGTCTCACTTGGTTGCCGCAGACAGGCTCAGCTCCATAGTGGCTGAGGCGTTTCAGCGCATAGGCGATACGCTGGATTCCGGGCCTACCGAGCACGATATAGCTCAATTCATTCGCGACCGATTTGTGGAAGAGGGTCTTGAGGTCACCGACGGCCCAGTGGTGGCGGCCAACGCCCACGCCGCCGATCCGCATTTCGAACCCACTGTAGGCAACTGCTCTGTAATCAAGCGCGGCGACTGGGTGCTCATCGACCTGTGGGCGCGCCAGTCAGATGAGGACGCTATGTTTGGCGATATCACTTGGACGGCCTACGTTGGCGAACAGGTCCCGCCACGGCATCAGGAGGTCTTCGATGCGGTGATTGGCGGGCGTGACGCCGCAGTGCATGTGCTTGAATTGAAAATTTGCTTCACGGCATGTTTCAAGACATTTCTCCAAGCGAAATTACGACGACGAAGAGTGGGCTCATGAAATCTACTCGGTGTTCATCCATATCTCACACATAATTTCAGAAGATCCACGATTGACCGTTATGGATACGTGTCTGTTGTTCCTAGAACTCATGTTGAGAGGTTCACCAAGAGGACATGCGTCATCCACACTGGACTCTGCAGCGCAGGTCCGGAGAATGTGCCGACCTTTTGGCCGGTTCTCGCCTTCAGTGTGTGAAGTCGAT
>CAJWRP010000268.1 GCA_913046025.1 uncultured Chloroflexota bacterium | reverse complement strand
AAATTCAGCTTCCATTTTGATGACTTTATCGAGACGCCGTTGATGTCGCTCTTCGCCGCTAAACTTGGCTGATGCAAAAGAATGGGCAATCTCCCTCAACAGCTCCTCGCCAATGATCCTTGCGCCCAAGCAAAGAACGTTCATATCGTCATGCTCTACGCCCTGATGTGCCGAGTAGGTGTCGTGACAGACGCTGGCCCTCACCCCTTTGACCTTGTTTACGGCCACTGACGCGCCCACACCACTACCGCACAGCATGATGCCCCTGTCAGCCTTACCTGTCGCAACAGTCTTAGCAAGCACCTTGGCGATGTCCGGGTAGTCGTCCAGCGGATCAATATCGTGCGCGCCTACGTCCACAACCTCGTGGCCCCAGCTCTCTAACAGCGCCTTGATTGGCTCCTTCGCCACGTAACCAGCGTGGTCCGCACCTACAGCAATTTTCATTAAAAAGCCCTTAGTATCAGGTTATTGTTTAGGAAGAAGTGTAGTTACCCAGAGGCAGATGCGTCAAGAATATTTTAAATATGGCAGCCAGAGCCTATTAATCGGCAAGAGTTAGAATCTAATAAACCAGGCCTGACAACTGAGGTCTCTGGGCGACGTACTCTGACGCCTTCATTCGAACCGCAATCGACCGTCAGCGTTGCTCATATATATCGATGAGTAGACAGTTATGGTCAGGTCGAATGGGCCGCCTAATTTGGTCTGTCCGAATTGGATAAGCGTCCAGCGATCTGGTCCGGCTCGAATCACATCATGAGCAGCGACGCTGCCGATAGAGGTCTACACGTCTACGGTTAGGTCAGCTGACTGGGGGATCTCGGAGGCGTTGTTGAAGGAGATGTAGATGTTGTAGCTATCGCCGGGCTGCATACCACTACTTACATTGAATCCTGTACCATCTGGCGCAATCGCTGAAGCATGATCTATTTTTGGTATTACCAGCAGCGACTTGACAGTCAAGAATTGGCTCTCTCCCAGCAGCAGATCACCCAAATACCATGTTACGCCTCCGAGTACGTTTCCAGTGTATGTGTCGCGAGAGGAGGCACTGACAACGGCATCATCGGTAGACAAAGAGGCGTAAGCATTGTGTGCAAGCGCTAAAGCTAAGGCGCCAAGGGCTGCCAGTGCAAACACTGCCATAATTCCAAGGCGGCTCCGCATTAGCCGCTCCATGACAACTCTAAAACCAACATGCCCTCTATATTCATTTAGTCCGATACGGCCTAGGACAAACCTTTTTTCCTGTACAGTTTTCATAGACAATTTACGTTCCTCGGAATTCACGCTGTGACCAGACCATATGCCCACAACCAACGGTTGATGTTAGAATCGCTCCGGAGCAGAAAACAAAAACAATTAACCAACATTCATAAGACGCCAACGACAAAAATTTGCCACGCTGCCGAGCCAGCCAAAAGGAGACCTAATTGCCTGTAATCGATATGGAGATAATCAAACAGTTCCCCTACGCCGACGGCGAGTCCTTTGGCCGTGTGGGTCAGTACAATCAGATAGAAGGCACACTGCATTACGCTCTTGACCCTATGCACGAAGCCAACAAGGCCATCGTCGATCTTGAATTAGCGCCCAAAGATGCCGATGGCAAAGTACGATTCTCAGCAGACTTCGTTATGCTGCAGCCAGCAGACCCAGAGCGAGGAAACGGCGTGCTGCTTTACGACGTAGTAAATCGAGGCGGCAAGACTGTGAACAGATTCAACAGCCCGCCTCGCAGCTTCGACCCCACTGCGCCTATTCATCCAGGCAACGGCTACCTGATGCGACAAGGGTACACGGTGCTTTTCGGCGGCTGGCAGACTGACATGTCCTCGGTTCCAGGACTAATCGGCCTTCACGTGCCGGAGGCCTTGGACGAGGGCGGGGAGCCTGTGGTGGGCCGAATGCTTTGCCAGTTTCAGGCCAACGAGGCCACCCAGCTCTTCCAGCTTGCCCACAGATCGCATCTCCCCCATCCACCAGCAGACGCCGACGACCCCGACGTGACGCTTACAGTCCGCGATCACCCTAATGACGCGCCCACGCCTATTAGCCGCAACCAGTTCTCCTTTGTCAGAGTAGAGGACCAGATGGAGGATGCCGATGGTGTCCCTCAACACTTATACATGCCATCGGGATTCGAACCCGGTCGTATCTACCAGCTTGTGTACACAACCAGAGGCAGCGCCATCGTCGGGCTAGGGTTCGCGGCCGTCAGAGACGCGGCATCCTTTTTCAAGTACAGCGACACGATTCCAAGAGGAGGAGGCCTGCAGCACGCCTATGCATATGGCAGTTCCCAGTGCGGCAGGTTCCTACGACAGTACATCCACGCAGGCGTGAACACGGATGAACAGGGGCGCATGGCCGTGGACGGCATCATCGCGCACATTGGCGGTGCCATGCGCGGAGAGTTCAACATGCGCTTCGGACAGCCTTCTCAAGACATGTCAAACATTTTGCCCGAGCGATTCCCCTTCACTGACACGGTGCAGACCGACCCAGTCACAGGAGGCACCGATTCGCTGCTAGGCCGTTTCAAGGAGCAGGGTCAGATGCCCAAGATCATGTTCACCAACACGTCCGCGGAGTATTGGCGCGGCGACGCGGCTCTCATTCACACTAACCTGGAGTCTCTACAGGACTCCGAGGAATACTCAGACTCCGTACGAAAATACCATTTCACGGGGACGCAACACGGCATCGGAATCTTCCCTCCAGAAGAGGTAAGACCTAACGACGGCGTGCGCGGCCAGTTGCCCTTCAACAGCGTAGACTACTCTCCCCTGCAAAGAGCGGCCTTGGACAATCTGCACAGGTGGGTGACAGAGGGTAAAGCTCCCCCACCTAGCCGACATCCCAGTCTGGACCAGGGCACCGCTGTGGAATCGACGTCCCTGTTAGACCAGTTGAATACACTGCCCGGAGTAACCGCTCCAAACCCGCCATTGCGGATCAAGCGGCTTGACCACGGGCCAGAAACGCACCTGGGTCGGACCGTTACCCTTCCCGCCATTGAAGACGTGGAGTACCCGGCGTTGGTTTCGAACATCGATGAAGACTGCAATGAGGTCGCCGGCGTATCCCTGCCGGACATCACCGTGCCTCTGGCCACCTATACGGGCTGGAACCTGCGCCATTCAGACATCGGAAACACGGGACTGGTCATCGGCCTTACGGGCGGCCTAGCTGGCTGGACTCTGCCGTTCGGTCAGACCCACCGCGATCGAACAGCAGCAAACGACCCCCGGCGATCCATCGAGGAACGGTACCGGACGAAGGACATCTATCTGGAAAAGGTGTTGGACGCCGCGGAGGAACTGGTGAAAGAGGGTTACCTGCTGGAGGAGGATATAGACTGGGTGATGGAACGCTCCAGCATCAAGTACGACTTTTTCATGGACCCCGCATTTATTGAATAGAGAACTAAGGGTTAACGCTGCCAATTGTCGATTGAATGGTAGTGGTTTAATGCCCGCGACCTAGGTAAATTGGATTGAAGGCGTCGGCCTTATACCGGTGAAACTTGAATGAAGGGCAGTGGTCGTAATGTCCGCAACTTGGGCAGAACTGACTATTGGAATTTCACTATGCCTCTACAAACGGACTAAAATTGTCTACTCAAGTGAGCGAACGTCACTCGACAAGTAAGGCGCGTATGCTTCGGCTCTTAACAGAGGTTGAAGAGGGCGACTGGTGTCGTCGTTCCGTTTACCTGAAGCCCGCCGCGATTGCCTCATTCGCAAAGAACGGGGTTGATGGGCTGGGAGACGCTGAAAGACAGGTTCTGGCCGACGTTCTGGAGGAGGTTGGCCCGTCCGATACCGGGGCTGCACTATTCATGGGCGATAACAGGGTTACTGCGGTCCTGCCTCCCTTTCCTCTGATCGCCGACTCCCTGCACGAAGGCGCGAGCACTACAGAACTGCGAGAGCTTCTGGAGAGCCAGGTAGTGACCGGCGTGGTCCTTCTGCGCATGGGCCGCTACGGTGTGGCCGTCCTCAGAGGCGAGTTCCTGTCTGCCACAAAGACCGACACCCGCCATGTAAAGAATCGGCATCGCGCGGGAGGGTCGTCCCAGCGGCGTTTCATGCGCAGTCGAGACCGCCTTATTCGAGAGCTGTTCGACAAGACTTGCGAGGTCGTAGCGACTGTATTTGAGCCTTTCCGCAAGGATATCGACTACGTGCTGCTGGGCGGCGAGAGGAACGCACTGCGGGCATTCAGGGAGCGCTGCCGTCTCATGCAAGACCTGGAGCCCAAAATCCTCAATCGCACCCTGCAGATGGACAAGCCTAACCATGCCACGCTGGAGAGCATAGCCTTCGAGGTGTGGAAGAGCCGCGTTCTGACTTTTGAGTTGAAGTAGACCTACTGGGCCGTGTAGCCGCCATCC
>CAJWRP010000267.1 GCA_913046025.1 uncultured Chloroflexota bacterium | reverse complement strand
CACCGTTGATGATGTTCAGCATTGGCACTGGCAGCGTTACGTCCTTACCACCGCTAAGATGAGCGTATAGGGGAACCTTATCGCTGGCCGCTGCCGCTTTGACCACAGCTATAGAAACGCCCAAAATGGCGTTGGCACCCAGTACGGACTTGTTCTCAGTCCCGTCCAGCTTCAGCATGAGGTCGTCGATTGCCTGTTGGTCTGTGGCGACCTGCCCCACGATCTGCGGGCCTATTCGATCGTTGACAATGGACACAGCATTGAGAACGCCCTTGCCCATGTAGCGGGAAGAGTCGTTGTCTCGCAACTCTAACGCCTCGAACTTGCCCGTGCTGGCTCCGGATGGCACCAGGGCGCTGCTGACTGTTCCGTCGTCCAATATGACGTCTACTTCTACTGTCGGGTTGCCTCGGGAGTCCAGAACCTCCCTGGCGTGTACCTTACTTACTCTACTCATATTCCTGCTTTTGAATATTCAACCAGGATTCAGTGGGCCCGGAGTCTAAGGGATTCTTCCCTGACTTGAGCGGCCTCAATCGCCTTGTGCACCGCATCGGAAGGGCCAGATGCTACGATTATTGAGGTATCGGCATCGCCGTTTCTGGAAAGTGTCCACGTTCGTAGCCCAATGACCGGAATGCCATCCCCTAAAGCGTGGCCTATTTCCGATAGCGTGCCGTAGGCCCCACCGACCGCTATCACGGCCATGCCTGTCTTGGCCACAATGGCATTTCGGGTATAGCCCATGCCGGTCAGAATAGGGATGTCTATCCAGGGGTTTCCGTCGTTTGGGTCATTGCCAGGTAGTATTCCAACGGTCATGCCGCCAGCAGATTTCGCGCCTCTGCTAACCGCCTCCATCACACCGCCCAAGCCACCGCTCGCTACGGTGACGCCGTATTTGGCAAGTTCAGCTCCTACCTTCTCGGCCAAATCGGCGATATCCGGCCTGGCATCCCCTTCACCAATGACCGAAATTATCAAGAAATACGACCTCGAACTTCACTAACTTAGCTTCTCGATTATATATCATGAAAGTTGTGCATTGGCACCTTAATAAGGGCTTCTCTTCTGGTAAAATAGGCTGCCGACGCATGTATCATCTACTGCCAGTGGACGTCACATATACGTGACGTAGGCCGGGTAATTAATCGGATTGAATATACAGCAAGAGCTAGAGACAGAACAGCTATTTTTCGAAGCTGACGACGGGACACAGCTGGCCTATTACCTGTGGCAACGACAGCCGCCCTCTAAGTGCAGTGCGCTGGTTCTAATACTTCACGGCATAGCCTTTCATGGGAGACCCTACAAGATTGTTGCCCAGTCAGTGGTCGTAGAGGGTGCAACTTTCGCCGCCTTGGATATTCGGGGACACGGCCAATCATCGGGTACGTCGGGTGAACTGCCTTTCACGCCCAGAATGGTCCAGGACATAAACAACTGGGTCGAGCATTTGCAGGCCACTTTCATTGGAGTGTCAACTTTCTTAATTGCAGAGAGTATGTCCGGGCCGTATAGCACCCTCTACACCCTTGACCACCCCGGCAGCGTGGATGGTCTGGTGCTGATTGCGCCGGCGACGCTTCCTACCTGGCGTCAGCTGGTTATTGGTGACTCTCTCAATACCCTGGTCTCTGCCATTACAAAGCCCTTTGCACCGTCAATTCACCTGACGGGCGAACGACTGAGGGTGGGCTCGAACGACGATGAGTTTCCAGGCCTTCGTGTCAGAGATACCGATGCAATTCAGATGGTTAGCCCGCAGTACCTTCTCAGGATAGGGGAGGCTATCGCGTGGTTAATGGGCCGTCTGTCTATGACAACAGCGACGCCCGTTCTGATCCTACACGGGGGCAGCGATAAGATACTGGCGCCTTTTGGGTCGAGAGTCCTCTACCACCGCATAATGTCCCCTGATAAGAACCTGATGATTCTGCCGGGTGCCAACCACACCCTGTTTTGGGATCAGTCCAGCGCTGCCGTTTACTCAATAATTGGCGAGTGGATTCAGGGACGAATGACATCTTGACCTGCCGCTTGGGCCGCGGTTGTGTGGATGAAAGTAGAGATTTTTCCAGAGGCCAGCTACATTGGGTGTGTAGTCTCTGAATAATCGACCTAGGAAGAAATGCAGGAAAGTTAACATGCTAGTTCTATTACGCAACATGTTGGGAGGCACATCGCCTCGGCGGAATGTCGATAAAAGCCGCCAACCGACAGTTCTAATCACCGGTGCGTCTTCGGGAATCGGGCGTGTAACCGCCACTTATCTGGCGGAACGCGGCTTTCACGTCATCGCAACGTCGCGCTCGCTGGAACGACTGGACACTCTCGTCGAGGAGATGGCCTCACAAAAGTTGGCATTTACCCCTATTCAGCTAGACATAAATCGCAACGAAGGCGTAAACAAGGTAATGCCGGGTCTCATAGCCGACCAGGGGCCAATAGATGTGTTGATAAACAATGCCGCATTCAGCCTGTGGGGCCCAATTCAGACGCTATCCATTTCCGAAGTAAAGACCATGTTCGAGACCAACTTCTTCAGCGCTATCCGTATGATCCATAGCGTTTTGCCCGGCATGATCGAGAAGGGCAGCGGCGTGGTAATCAACGTTAGTTCTGTGCTTGGCCGCATGGCCACACCTTTTAATGGTGCTTATGCGTCCAGCAAATTCGCCTTGGAAGGCATGAGTGAGGCGCTGAGAACAGAAGTGAAGCCCTTTGGCGTGAAGGTGGCGCTGGTGGAGCCGGGCCTCTTCAACACGAACTTCCAGCAGAACACGGTGTTGGCAGAGGGGGTTGATGGTAAGGAGACGGTGTACACCCCGCTGATAGAGGGGTATCGCAAGAATCATGACCGGTTTCAGAGCTTTGGCAAGGACCCTGTAAAGGTTGCCAAGGTGATTCATTCCATTATCGAATCGAGGAACCCGCCCTTCCGCAATCCCGTGGGTGCCGATGCCAGGGCTGGCATATTTGGGACGCGGGTGCTACCGGAGAAGATCTACTGGCCGCTACTGGACAAGGCCACGATGCGCTAGTAGCCGTTAGGAGTTTAAGCTTCAGGCTCGTTCTTCATGGTGCCGATGTACGGAAGATTGCGCAGGCGCTCCTCATAGTCCAAACCATATCCTACGACGAACCTGTTAGGGATCTCGAAGCCAATGTACTTTACAGGCACTTCCACTAGCCTTCGAGAGGGCTTGTCCAGAAGCGCACAGACCTCCAGGCTGGCCGGATTCTTAAGGCGCAGATGCTCCAGAATCTTGTCTAGCGTCTGGCCCATGTCGACGATGTCCTCGACAACGATCACGTGCCGCCCCGTTATGTCCAACTCCACGTCTCTGGTGATTTCCATATCCGGGTGGCCGTAGCCGTTAGTACGATGTACCGCCAGAAGATCGATCTCCACATCCACCGTGATCTGACGCATAAGGTCTGCTAATAAAGGTATTACGCCTTTAAGCACGCCGATCAGTATGGGAGACCTGCTGGAATAGTCCAAGGAAATTTCTTGGCCCAGTTCACCAATTTGTCGCTGAATCTGCTCTGCGGTTAACAGCACCTCCTCGACATCTTTGTGAAGACTATGGGTTGGCAAATCCACCTGTGCTGGACCTCTCTCCAAGGCTATCCCTCCGTCTATAGATCGATGGCGTCAATGTTATCACCGACAGGGGACTCGTGTCGCAGTCAGGCGCGCCCTAAAGCCCGATCGCCTTGTGGTAGCATTGGGGCGTCGCCGCCTTAGTAGGAAGAAGCGGGCCTGATTTAGTGCTCACAGGTTGGAAATGTGAATGTAGGCGTATGCAAAATCAAGCTTAGGATTCCGGAGAGCCACAGCCTCAAGGGCAAGAGGAGTGTGGTCAAATCTCTAAGCCAGCGCATACAGAACAAGTTCAACGTCTCTGTGGCAGAAGTTGACGACAACGAGTCGTGGCAGATGGCCACGCTGGGCATTACCTGCGCCAGCAACAGCGCTCGTCACGCCGACGAGATCATCAGCAACGTGCTGTCCTACATCGAAGCCAGCCGCGAAGACCTGGAGATCATAGACATTGAGCAGGAGACGATCAGCGGCTTTTAGCTTTCAGTCATCAGCAATCAGGTGTGCATCTTTTCTCTAGCCCAAAGATGACTGATGGAAAATAAAAGCTGACTGGGTCGCGAATGTGATAGCTTGATGCAGATAGCCTATAGCTGAAAGCTGACTGCTTCGACATGGACGTCTACGCCTTCTTAACCGAACTGCAAAAAATGCCCTGGTATGAGGGGCAGATAGTTCACCACGAAAGCATTCCCCCCAGAGTTCCGCTGCCCGGCGAACTCGACGAACCCTTGCCACGCAAACTAGAAGATACGCTGGATAAG
The DNA here is from genome assembly GCA_913046025.1 of uncultured Chloroflexota bacterium. The sequence goes on along the minus strand of CAJWRP010000267.1, from coordinate 38 downwards.
ATGGGCGTCTACGGACTCTATCGGCATCAGGCAGCAGC
>CAJWRP010000266.1 GCA_913046025.1 uncultured Chloroflexota bacterium | reverse complement strand
ATTACAAGACGCCTCTTGAGGGACCCAATCGAGGGCGAGGCGTTGCGTCGGGCTTCTGGATGAACGGCTCCGGTGTTGCATGTGCGACGGCCAACGTGAATTTCGACGGCACCGTTAACCTGACGATCGGTTCAATGGACATCGGCGGTACGAGACCTGCAGCGGCACAGCAGCTTGCTGAAGTTCTCGGCATCCCTGCTGAGGACGTTAGCCCGCAGGTCGGCGACACCGAAACAATCGGATATACATCCATGACGGGTGGCAGCGGGGCGGCCTTCAAGACGGGCTGGGCCAGCTACGAAGCCGCGCAAGATGTCAAACGACAGATGATAGAGCGAGCAGCCCTGCTTTGGGAGACTGAGGTCGGCCAGATCGAGTATGAAAATGGCATGCTGCAGCACAGCTCTGACCCAGAGTTGAAGATAAGCTTCAAGGATTTGGCCCAGAGGCTTACTAGTCTGGGTGGGCCGGTCGTCGGAAGAGCCAACTTGGAGCCATCAGCTCCGGGAAGCGCCTTCGCAACTCACGTCGTTGACGTGGAAGTCGACCCCGATACCGGCAAGGTAACCATTCTGCGTTACACCGCTGCCCAGGACGTAGGAAAGGCCGTTCACCCGAGCTACGTGGAAGGCCAGATACAGGGTGGAGTTGCTCAGGGCATCGGCTGGGCGTTGAACGAAGAATACTATATGAACAACGACGGTAGGATGATGAATTCCAGCTTGCTGGACTATCGAATGCCTACTTCCCTGGATTTGCCAATGATTAACACTGTCATAGTGGAAGTGGCTAATCCTACTCATCCCTTTGGAGTCAGAGGCGTGGGTGAGGTATGCATAGTTCCTCCCCTGGCTGCCCTGGCAAACGCCATTCACGATGCTGTTGGTACGAGAATGCCGGAACTACCCATGAACCCAGCGGCAGTAACCAAGGCCATTGGGGAGTCAGTCTCCTAGAACAGCGAATTACATATCTAGACTGATACAACTGCCAGGACGTTGATAACTGAATCGGTGTTCTGGCAGTTTGCTATTCCAGCAGGGACAATCTTTAATTTCGGATTGCTGCGAGCTAGGGTCGTAGCAGCTAATACGTTCAAGAGAATCTGATTGATAAAGCGCATTATTGTTCCACTGGATGGGTGCTGGGCAGCGTGACCGATAAGGTCGCTCCAGCGGAAGGCCGGTCTCGATGGTCCGCCCTTCTAGCTAACAAAAAGGTGATTACAAACGAAGAGGAGCGCCCAAAAAGGCGCCCCTCTTTTTAATTCATTTGTTTTCCGGTGTAAATTTTAGCCCAAGCCGGCGTCTTGTAAGGACGGTACCCGGTCAGAATTGCGCATCCTGTCCAGCGCCTGACGTTCAAGCTGCCTGATGCGTTCCCGCGTCACGCCAAGCTCCTGCCCAACCTCTTCTAGTGTGCGAGGTCGGTCGTCCAGAAATCCGAAACGCAAAGCAAGAACCAGCCTCAACCTTGGTGGTAGGTCTTCCATACTTTCGATGACATCCTCACGAGTTAACATGCGGATGGCAACTTCGTCAGGTGTCCAGTTGGACGTGTCCTGAATGAAGTCCTCCAGCGTGGATCGCTCTTCACCTACTGGCGTCTCAAGTGACACCGTATGTTGCCGCTGCCGAAGCAGGTTGTCCACGTTCTGGACAGACCAGTTTAGTTCCTCCGCGATCTCTGCGGACGTTGCCTCTCTGTCCAACTGCAGAAGCAGCTTGCGCTCTGCAGTGTTCATCTGTTGTAGCCTCTCCACAACGTGGACTGGCAGACGGATAGTGCGGCCCTGGTCGGCCAGCGCCCTGGTTACAGCCTGCCGAATCCACCAGGTGGCGTAGGTGCTAAACTTGTAGCCTCGATGCTCGTCAAACTTCTCTACAGCCCTCATTAGGCCCAGGTTGCCCTCCTGAATCAGGTCCAGTAGTGGAAGGCCTCGGTTAAGGTACTTCCTGGCGACGCTAACAACCAGGCGAAGGTTCGAGTTGGTCAGCAGCTCGCCCGCTTCTCGTCCTCGCTTTTCGACGTCGAGCCACCAATCTTCCAACGCCTGTTCGTACGGCTTTACGACTGGTGTCAGTTCCTTCAGCTCTGGCTTGCCTTTGCGGACTGTTGAGCTTAACTCCGCGATAAGTTCCAGAGGCAGCAGCCACGATAGCTTGGATGCCGCTGTGACAACATTGCCTGCAGCCTTTTCGTCCAGTTCGATGGCTTCTCCCAAGGCGATTTTGGTTTCCGCGGACAAGGGCTTATCAAATATGTCACGAGCTTCAGGCAGAGTTAGCAGGTTGCCCAAGGACATACGAGGTCCAGCCTTGTAGCCGAGAAGGTTCGCTACCTTTACCAAAGCGGTCCTGTGGGACATGAGTGACTGGTATATGCATGCGCCTAGCTCCGAATTGGAGGTCTGCCTGCCTAACTCTTCAGTAAGAAGAGCACGAGTTTCGCGCAACTGCATACGACGCTCGACAGCTTGCCCCAGCGGGATCTCTTGTGCGCCCGTAAGAAGGGCATGTTGGCCTATGGCGCGAAGGTACTCCCTGATGGTATCGGTGGAGTCGTTGCTCGCTGGCTGCCCATAAGACGAGCCCTCGCCTCTAGACCGCGAACTTTCGTTCTCTACCGCATCTACATCTGGTTCTATTTCGTCCGAAAGACCTTGGCGGATATCGTCGGCTTTATACATTTCGAGCCTTTGTTCTAAAATTGCCGCCTGCGTGTTCACTGACAATAGCAGACCTCTTTCCTCTTATCAATAAAATTACGTGTGAATTGGGATTTACGTTGGAAAACCAATACTTTGTATTTAATTATGTATTCCTAGCAACTTTGCCATTTGGGGTGATATTTGTTCTGTCCCTAATTGTTTACAACGCCGTGCAGTTCTTATAGTTACCATTCTCCGGCGGAATAATAATTAGATGCAAGTATTGCAGTAGAAGATGCGGCCAATTGCGGCGTTATTCAATACTGCAATAAGCATAGCTGTCCTCCCGTGAGGATGGCATGAATAACAGCTTGTAAATAGAGGTGGCTTGGCGTGCCGCGATCCCGTTAGGGAATTACGGGGCTGTGAAGAGTACGCTGCCCTGGTAGTCGGTGAGAATCAGGTGGGGTACCCCGCCCTCGATTACACGCAGGTCGACGCGGGACTTCGTAACTCTCGTCAGCCAGCACGAGGGAAGGCGCTCCGCCTTCGGAGGCAGCCAGAGCCGCATGTGGCTCGCCGCTAGAGTCGGACAGGATATTGAGTGTCGAGGATAAGTGGAAGTTTACTCATATCCATATGATTAAGACCGAGCGTCGGCCGGTTGCCGATTTCAGTCTTCACCTTTCGCCTTAGCAATAACTACTGCAGCGTATTCCCACGGGTCTAAGTCCTGGCCCCATTTCTCATGAAACGTCTTCCCAGTCATGGTCCTGCTGTCCAATAACGCCAATAGCGCACGGGCCATCTCCTTGCTGGCAGCAAACAGATAAGCATTGGCCCGTTCCTCATCTGGTTTACGTCTAGAGTCTGCCCTACGGTCTTCTAGTACCGGTGCTAATCGCCAGCCTATGGCCTGGTCTGGTCCATTTACGCCTTCTACACGACGCGTACGGATAGCCCAGACATCATCTCTAGGCTGGTCGCCACTCAGGTCAGCATACCAGTCGCCAGGTGTGGGCTGTTTGCTCATTAGTTAATAATAAAGAACACACGTTCTAATGGCAATGAGTTGGCCAATTACCTCATCACTATAAATGTGGCCCGGAGGTTAGTGGGTCCGGGTCAGAGAATTATGCCTGCTCGACACCGAAGGAGGTCATCGCATAGCGGGGGAGATATAGCATAGGTACCATATAGGATTAGTTTGCTGCGGCTGCGTTTGATTCTGGCATAGACGCTGCAGAACACCCCAAAGAGAGCGTTACAGCATAGTTGTTAGCAAATCCCTGTCGGCAAAGTACAGCAAATACTTCTGGCGAAAGGAAACTCGAGGCGATGACGCCAATAATATCCATTGTCAGGTAAATTCCGAATATTGAAGCCATCAAGGCAGTTTGCAAATGACATATATAATTAGTTCTAAATTCCACGATGGTAACGTAATAGCGTCAGACACCAGTGTGACTAACTCCTTTTCTCATAACCATGTTTGCAAGCTGGGCATGGTGTATCCTTGATTGATTGCGATTGTGTTGAGAATTTTAATCAGGGCCAAAATTGCACTACGACAGCGTAAAGGTGACTCATGAAGCAGATAACTAGCAACGTATTTGTGGAGACCGAACTCAGAGGTTCCAACCACGGGTTCGTCACCACGTCGGAGGGAATTGTACTGATAGACACCCCTTACAAACCCAGCGACGCCTTAAAACTCAGAGACGAGATTGCGACACACGGAAAGTTGCTATATATCATCAACACTGAACCC
>CAJWRP010000265.1 GCA_913046025.1 uncultured Chloroflexota bacterium | reverse complement strand
AGTCTAATCATCACCCAACATGCATAAAAAGTTCAATAGCCTATTTGACCCAATTGCTCTGAAATCGCGGTGCACTGAACCGCTGAATGAACAAATTTAGATTAACTCGCTATTTCAACGCAGGGGAAAGGGCTGTTCTATGCTCCCACGAAGGGGGTGAAATTAGGGAAGCTTTAATATTAGGATTTTAAAAAATGGAAAACGCTGCTCAGAATCTGTTAACCACGAACAATCTAACGATATCATTTGCAGAAAGTAGCTTGTGATGATTCCGGGCGAATGATATATTTTCTAGCGTCGCCCCCGTAGCTCAGCGGATAGAGCGTTGGCCTCCGGAGCCAGAAGCGTGGGTTCGAGTCCCACCGGGGGCACTCCTTCGATTAAGCTCTCTCTGCATGGCTCCGTCCAGCAAGATCCGGGACGAAGACTCCACAGATACCGCTTATCCTATTTCGGCAGCTATGCTAACGGTCTCATTTATCTCATTGGTCCTGGCAAGGTCCCGGCAATTTCGGTCCTGGTAATTTCTGCTTCCTCTATTTTTTCCAAGAGGCTTTCTCTGCTGAGTGATTTTGTATGAAAGTGGTGTTGGTTTCCATTGCTCCGTGGGCAATGAAGAATTCAAATGCGTACTCAAATGTGAAAACTACCAGTGCTTCAGAAGGAGAATGAATTCGGTAACTCATTCGTTACCTGGTTCATACTCTCCTCCCGAGGCCACTGCATGCACCGCAGACATCAGGCTTCTAATAGAACCTGTCATAAATCGGGATATAAGAAGAGCATTAACTACAGCCACAAGAAGCCCTGTATGCGGTCATCGCTGTGCAATGGTGGATGCCATCAAACCATCTAGTCCTTTGGTACTAAACCCGTATTAGACACCAGCTATGGCCTTGCCATCGAGCATGATCGGACTGGCGAATTTGATTAGATTTCTATTAGTCCTTTTAATGACGGCTTCGGTTGTCACTGCTTTCGGGCGAAATCTATCTGATACAGAGTGTAATTTCGTGTTCGCTTCTTCATATATTGGCAAGCCGTCGGGGGGAATATGACTAGGTAGGCTAATTCTAGACGAATTCTGGCCTCCCGAGCGGCTTTGCCAAGGCCTCTGCATCATTGCAAGCAATCGGTCCAGCAAAAACATCTGAAACCGCTGTCGAAAGAGACAATCTTCTTACCTTCACATGTTCCGTAATCTCGCCAGTTTCCCTTCTCACGTCGAGTAATATCAACGCGATAATAGAGGTAACGGCCAGAACTAGTCCCATGGTTAAGATGAGGATTAGTGTGAAGCTAAGTTTGAATGCGAATATCCGTATTTGATTCGATATCGTCCTATCCCGTCCTGCTTTGGACGGCCAGTGTGCTCTGGGTATGCCTAGAGAGTGCCTACGCACATAAATATTCTAGTCCAGTATCTGCTCCGAAGCGTGGCAGGACGCCCACACAAGGTATGGGTGCTAGTTTTGATTTGCCTCGTACGCACCACCAGTGTCACCCACCATAGGGGTAGCGTTTGAGGCTGTAAGATGGGCTCTTAGCAGATTGCGGTCACGAAAAATCACGTCTACAGAGCGAAGGACTCATGCGCTGACCACAGTCAGGAGTAAGGGATTTGAAAAGTATTGGTCGTAGAGAACGGTACCGACGGTCCTGATTGACCTATGACGAAGTTGTATTATGTCGAGCGCCACGCGGCCCAGCAGGCCGGGCTCTGGCCCAAATGGCTAAGTATCTTCCCCAAACCAGCGATGAAGGTAGGTTAGCATGCTATTGAAGCCCAGTTCAGCACACAATGCTTCAAATGCCGTCTTGGGCACTCCCAGCCACTGCAGGTCTTCGACAGTCTCATATATCGGCACGTCCAGCCTCAAAGTAGCTAGATCTTTATACAGCGCTGCATCTGAGCGCCTCTCTTCAAGATTTACGGACATGGTGGCTGCACCGCGGACTGTCACATCCCATTCCTTCACATCGGATGGGATTTGCTCCAGGTGCATATACCTGGCCAGAACAATAGAAGCTGACTTGGCGCCCCACTTGGGTATGCCCGGAATGCCATCTGCTGAGTCACCGACCAGCGCAAGGTAGTCAGGTATGGACTCTGGCATTACACCAAATTTTTCGACGACTCCCTTTGTGTCCAGGGTAATGTCCCTCCGCCTATCCAGTGCCACTATTTTGGGATCCAGCACCATCTGGGCAAGGTCCTTGTCAGGAGTACACATGACGATCTGATCTACGCCTGGAGCGTCAGCCCACTTGTGAGCGGCAGAGGCGATTACATCGTCTGCCTCGAACTCAATCATAGGCCAGACGACAATTCCCAGCGCCTTCACTGCCTGCTCTGCCAAGCCGAATTGGGCCAGGAGATCTTCGGATATACCTTCGCCCGTCTTATAGCCATCGAACATTTCGTTTCGGAACGACTCGACCTCATGGTCAAAGGCGCACGCTACGTGGCTGACGCCTTCCTGACGCAGGAGCAAGAACAGCGTCTGCATTAAGCCTCTGACAGCGCCCACGGGTCGACCATCAGGAGAGGTTATCTTAGGCATCGCAAAATATGCCCGGAACAACTCGTATGTCCCGTCTACAAGGTGAATATTCATTTGTTGCGCCTTATTGAGGTTAGTTAGAACCAGTTGGCCTTGTCCACAACATTCTTAAGCTCAAGGCCTTCATTAAAGCGGACGCAGTTCTCAACAAAGAGCTCGGTGCGGCGGTCCTCAAGGTAGGGGCCTACGCCAGCGACATGCGGGGTGATGATTACGTTCTCCATAGACCACAGGGAGTGGTCCGACGGCAATGGCTCTACCTGGAACACATCAAGCGCAGCACCACCAATGACGCCTGCAATTAGAGCATCCGCAAGATCGTCGAGAACGACTACAGCGCCGCGTCCTATGTTGATTAACCGAGCAGTACTTTTCATGTGGCCCAACGTCTTTTTGTTGAACAGCCCCTGCGTCTCAGGCGTCTCGGGCACAGTCAGCACCACAAAGTCGCATCTAGGCAGCACCTGGTTGAGTGCGTCAGGTCTGAAAATTTCTGCGACACCCTTAGTAGGCTCAGTGACTCTTGGATCAACAGCCAGCACAGTCATGCCAAATTCGGCGCAAAGTCGGGCTGTTTCTGCTCCGATACCTCCCAGCCCGACGATGCCTATCGTCGCCTCCGGCAGGTGAGTTATATCGTACCCAGGCTTCCAGTCACTCTTGTTTTGCAGCGGGATGTATACGTGCAGCCCCCTGGCGAAGGCCAAAACATAAGACATGATATGGGCACTGATATGATCGTTATAGATCTCTTTAGTATTGGTTACGACCACATCGCTGGAGACTAGGCTCTCGTGGTAGTAACCCGCCCTGGGGCCAGCCTGAGGACAGGCAATCCACTTGAGGTTGTGAGCCCTCTCTAAAAGCTCCGGAGCGATATCGCCAAAAGCAGCATCCACGTCATCAATCATCTCCATGGCCTCGCCTACGGAGGTGGCGACACGGATCTCGACATCGGGGCACGCTTTCTTGATCTCTCGGGGCCAATCCTGAGTGACTAGGGTATTTTTATCGCCTCCGGGAGGAAGCAGCAGAAGTTTGAATCCCATATTTTTCCCTTCAGGTGAATTACACCCAGAAGGCATACAGTATTTTTACACGGGACGCAACCAGAGAAGAAATAGAAGATTCAATAGATGAGAGTTGAGGCGCGCTAAGAAGCCTTATCTAGTACGCGGGTTCAAGGCGTCGTTTAGGGCATCGCCCAACAGGTTCCAGGCGAATATGAGCAGCAGAGCAGCGGTGCCGGGTGCCAGCAGCATCCATGGCACTGCACGCAAGGCGCTGAGGTTACCCCCTTCCAGCAGCATTCTGCCCAGGCTGGGTCGAGGGGGCTGGATTCCCAATCCAAGCCAGCTCAAGATGATTTCCAGACCTATTAGCACTCCCATGCCCATGGTTACCATCACGACGATGGGACTGATGGCATTGGGCAAAAGGTGAAGAAACAGTATTCGTGGTGTGGATGCGCCTACGGCTTTGGCCGCCTCTACATGCTGGGTCTCTCTGAGAGTGAGTACCTGAGCTCGCACCAGCCGGGCCATGCCAACCCAGCCAAAGGCCACTAGTGCCAGAGATATCACGAAGTAATCGGCGGCACCTGAGCGTACCAGCCCATCCATGAATGTGTTGTCTTCGATGGCCCGGACCCAATCCACAATTCGAGGACGCAAAGTGGCAGCCAACAATATTATCAAGAGAATCTCGGGAAAGGAGGCAAATAACTCACCCGCCCGCATGATCAACCCGTCTACCCGCTTTCCAAAGTAACCTGATATCAGGCCCAGGCTGACGCCGATGACAAGTCCACCAGTTGCCATAGATACCACCGTGATGATTACGGTGTTCTGGACACCCCAAATAACCCT
>CAJWRP010000264.1 GCA_913046025.1 uncultured Chloroflexota bacterium | reverse complement strand
CTGGAGGGTACGATTTTGCTCTCGCCATTGGCGGTGCGGCAGGACAGGGCATAGCAACTCCCGGCGATATTCTTGCTAAAGTGTTTGTCCGACGCGGACTCCACCTGTATACCTACAACGCCTTCCAATCAATTGTACGTGGCGGACATATTTTTCTCACCATGCGTATCAGCGAAAATCCCATCTATAACCATGGTGACAAGTTAGACCTTCTAATGTGCCTCAACCAGGACACCATGGATCGCCACCTCGAGCTAATGGGTCCAAATACAAGTGTTATCTATAACAGCGATCTTGTGAACGCGGGCGAGGCGCCAGCGGGCGCGCAGCTCTGCCCTATTCCTGTGGACGAGCTTACCAATGCTGGACGCAATCCGCTTGTCCAAAACACGGTAGCCCTGGGTGCGACGGCGCATCTAATCGGCTTGTCGTTCGAAGACTTGCAGGAGGCGCTGACAGCTCGCTTCCAGAGGCAAGGACAGGAAGTTATTGACCAGAACGTCAACGTAGCCAGGATTGGCTTCGATTACGCTTTGGAGAACTTCAAAGTTTTTGATGACAAGTTAGGCAGCGGACCGAAGCCCCTGGCAGTCTGGGCAGGAAACGACGCCACTGCCATGGGTGGCGCGGCGGCAGGCGTAAAGTTCTACTGCGCATACCCCATGAGCCCATCAACCGGCGTGTTGCACTGGATGGCGCAAAACGCCCGAGACCTGGACATCATGGTCCGACAGGTGGAGGACGAGATCGGTGTTGCCAATATGGCAATCGGCGCAGCCCACGTAGGCTGTAGAGCCATGTGCGCGACGTCTGGCGGTGGATTCGCCCTCATGACGGAGGCCATAGGCGCCGCCAGCATGATGGAGATTCCCGTCGTATTCATTGACGTCATGAGAGCTGGTCCTTCCACAGGCGTTCCAACCAAAACAGAACAGGGCGACCTTTGGCAGGCTCTAGGCGCCAGCCAAGGCGACTTCCAGCGCTTTATTGTGGCCCCACTGCATGCTCAGGACACCTTCGACACAATGGCCGAGGTGTTTAACCTTACAGACAAGTACCAGTGCCCAGCCATCATGCTTACAGACCTGCTCATAGCAGAGGGGCGTTTCAGCTTCGATCCAGACGAGATCAACATGCATCCCGAGATTAATAGGGGCGAACTTATAACGGCAGCCAACGGCTCCAAAAACGGCAATAATGAGGAGTACTGGCGATACAAGATCACGGATGACGGTATTTCAGCCCGCGCAATACCAGGTGTTGAGGGCTACGCCCACGTTGTCGCCACAGACGAGCACGACGAAAACTCCATTCTTATCAGCGACGAGTTCACCAATCCCACCAAGCGACAAGCGATGGTGGAGAAACGTGACCGCAAGTTCCATGGCCTGGCAAGTGCGGTAGCTGCTCCTCAGCTAATTGGCCCAGCGGACGCAGAAGTTACACTGATCGGCTGGGGTTCCACATACGGTGCAATTACAGAAGCTCAAGAACAACTAAATGAGAAGGGCGTAACTTCCAACTACCTTCCCGTAAAGTGGATTGTTCCTTTCCATGGCGATGCCATAGCCGACGTTATCTCCAAGGCAAAAAAGACAATTATTGTTGAGAATAATCACTCCGGCCAGTTCCATCGCTACATGCGCGGTGAAACCGGCGTTACCGTTGACGGCCACATTCGCAAATACGACGGTGAACCTTTCATGCCTCATCACATAGTTGAGGGCGTGCAAGAAATTTTGGCTGGCAAGACGGATATTTTCGTCCCAGTCCACGAAATAATGGTTTAGTGAGGTCAACTTATGTGCGCAGCGACACCCACAATTGAATTAACTGCAAGAGACTACAAAGGTCCCGTAGAACCAGACTGGTGCCCGGGCTGTGGCGACTTCGGCGTATTAAACGCCCTGCAAAGGGCCGCAGCTGACTTAGCAATCCCTCCACACGAGATTCTTACGGTCAGTGGCATTGGCTGTTCGTCCAACTTCCCAGGCTACTTTAATTCGTACGGCATGCACACCCTGCACGGTCGGTCCCTGGCAGTAGCAACCGGCGCCAAAATGGCCAACCACGAGCTTAACGTCATCGTTACCGGCGGCGATGGAGACGGTTACGGCATTGGTGGTAACCACTTCACCCATACCGCTCGCCGAAACATAGACTTGACTTACATAGTCATGAACAACCAGATTTATGGCTTGACGACGGGACAGGTTTCACCCACAAGCTCTCTGGACATGCAAACGAAGAGCACGCCATTCGGCAACATTGAGCCTACCTATAACCCCCTGACCGCGGCCGTAATGAACGGCGCAACATTTGTTGCCCGCGGCTTCAGCGGGGACCCCAGGCATCTCGCAGAGCTGATGAAGCAAGCCATCCAGCACAAGGGTTTTGCTCTTATCGATGTGATGAGCCCATGTGTCACCTTCAACCGAGACAACACAGCCCAGTTCTTCCGACAGCGGGTGTCTAAGCTTGAGGACATGGAACACGATGTGACTGACTGGAAGGACGCTTGCGAAAAGGCCATGGTATGGGACGAAAACATTTACATTGGCATCTTTTATCAGGTCAAAGGCAACCCAAGCCTTGATCAGGCCGAACCTGTGTTAGAGGCTGGACCTATGTCTAACCGCGAACTAGGACTTTCCAAGACACAGGTGGATAAGCTAATCACAGGTATGATGTAAGACGCGTTTACTGATCTACCTTTTGCATAGTTCAAAGGGGTGTATATAAGATACGAGCCGACAGAACGACGCAAGGCGGAGAATGCCATGACCACAACAATGCATATCGGCTTAAGTATGGAATGCGACTACAGGTATGGCCTGAGTCAGTCCGAGGCATTTGATGAGGCGTTCTTTACTGCCAAGCTAGCGGAGGAACAGGGTTTCACAGGGGTGTGGCTAGCAGAGCGCCACTTCGCTACACCAGAGCGCACCGCTGGAGTTCCTTCCATCGTATCGGCTCCCCTTATTCTCGCAACCGCTATCGCCGGCCAGACCACCCACCTTCGTATAGGAATTGGCGTTCTGATCCTACCTCTCGGCCACCCGGTACGCATGGCCGAAGAGGTTGCCACACTGGATAACATTAGCCACGGCCGACTAGACCTGGGCGTGGGCCGCAGCGGATTTACCAGGGTCTACGAAGGTTACGACGTACCCTATGACGAAAGCCGTCAACGCTTCCTCGAATATTTAAACGTTATGAAATTGGCGTGGTCACAAGAACAGTTCTCATATGAAGGCGACGTATATTCCTTTAACGAAGTTTGCGTCATCCCCAAGACGTTTCAGAAGCCGTATCCACCACTGTGGTCTGCGGCAACCACGCGAGAGTCTTTCCCACTTTATGGCGAAATGGGACTCAACATACTGGTCGGGCTGCGCGGCATGACCGTGCCGGTGCTGGCCGAGGCAATAAAGGATTACCGTCAGGCATGGGCAGACGCGGGTCATCCCGGAACCGGACAGGTAATATTGCGAATTCCCATCTACGTTGCAGACACGAAAGAAAAGGCCCTCGCTGAACCTCAGGAAAGCTCCATGCACGCCTACGCCAGACTACAGCGAGCATTCACGGGCACCATAGGAAAAGAGGGCACTACCGCAGGTGAGGAGCGGGCGGAAAGGTCCGAGAGCCTATCCGCAATCACCTACGACGACCTTCTCAGAGACAGATTTGCATTTGGCGAACCAGACGCCGTGACTAGCCGACTCCAGCAGCTTAGGGACGACCTGCAACTGGAGGGCTTCATAATGGAATCCAACGTAGGTGGCAAGATCGACCATATTTTGGTGCACAAGTCGATCATGATGTTTGCCAACGACGTCGTTCCTAACCTTCATTAAAATAAATTAACCGAGGATAATCATTTGAGACAGATAGAGCTACAGGGCCCCAAACAGATCAAAGTCACCGAGGCACCAGACCCAAAGCCCTCCGTAGGCGACGTACTGGTTGAAGTCAAGGCAACCGCTCTTTGCGGTACTGACGTACACATTTACGCCGGAGACACACCTGTCGCATATCCACGGGTTCCCGGCCACGAAGCAACCGGCATAGTGAAGGAGATCGGCTCTGGGGTAGACTCCCTTTCACCCGGCGATCATGTTGTGTTCAACCCCAACCTTAATTGCGGCTCTTGCGAACGCTGCATTCTGGGCAAGGAGAACCTTTGTCAGGGTATCCAATTGCTTGGCAGGGAGGTCGACGGCACCATGAGTCAGTTCCTGACCATGCCGCAGACACACTCCTTCCGTATTCCAGACAACATGCAGTTTGGTTATGGTGCCCTGATTCAGCCCCTGAGCACGGCTGTACACGCCCAATCGCTAGTAGACATTCGGCCTTCAGAATCCGCCGTAGTCCTTGGCCTAGGCGGGACAGGACTCATGCACCTCAGGCTGTCCAAACTAGCGGGAGCTTACCCGGTAATAGCGGTGGGTCGAAGCCAGTGG
>CAJWRP010000263.1 GCA_913046025.1 uncultured Chloroflexota bacterium | reverse complement strand
TCGTGGACGACTTCATCCTCTTTGATCACCGTGCTCGGAGGGATAATCACGCGGTCATCGACGGGGATCGTGCGACTGTCGATCGTAACCGGGGATCGTGCTGTCACATCGGGGAAATTGTTCGCGAAAACTTCGACGGTGCCGCCCCCGTCAGCCTGGTTTGACGTGACCAGGTAGGCGACATACAGACGCGTCTGCTCGGACAGATCGAGGGCTGCCCCCATCCAGTCCTTGATCTCCTGGAACGTACTCGGCTCAAGGACCGGCATATACAAGTGCCTGGCGATAAACTGAGCCGTGGCCTTCTGCTTCACCACAATGGCGACGATATCCTCGCCATTGAAGTTGCCTGTCTCGCCGAGGAAGGTCTTCTCACCATCGTCGTGGTCTTCCACAACAAACTTGAATGCGGAGCCGTAGTTGCCGAAGGGATATAGCGGAATTGGCTGCTCAAAAGTCCAGCCCGTGAACGCACGAGAGGCATTCTTGATGTCTATCTCGGTATAGTTGCCGACGCCCATGGAAAACAGCTCGAGGAGCTCTCGGCCCCAGTTCTCGTTAGGCTCGTCTTTGTGGTTTTCACAGTTATCCAGCCAATAGTTCATGGCCGGGTCTTTCGACAAGGCAAGCAGGACCGTGTTCAGGTCCGTCATGCCCGTCTCCCGGAATGTATCAATCTGCTGGGTCATGGTTGGCGTATGTTCGCTCTTATAATAGCCGGCCGCGAACACGTGATGCCAGAAGAGAGTCATCTTTTCTTCCAACGGGCGCTTGGTATTTATCATACGGAAAAGCCAGCCACCCATATGCAACACAAGCGAGTCGCGGTAGCTTAACTCCATGTTGTAGCGCTTCCAGACATCCTCATTGAGTTCTTCGAACGCCTCAGGGTTCAGAAGGTCTTCGACTACTGCCTCATAACCTTTAACGGCCAGCTGTTCCTGTTCTGCTCGGGTGGATCCGAATCCTGCCCGGCGCATGAGATGAGCCATGAGAGCAACATCATTATCTGGCATACTCAATACCTCCTCGGAAATGTCATATTTGCTTAATTTATGACAACGACTAGTGTAAATATCAATGGTCGATGGCATTTTACATCAGGTGGACAAGCCCTTCAAGCACGGTGTCCTCCCTAAATTCGAATGTCACTTCTAAATAAACTGATTACGTCCATAAAATGAGATTATCATTCATTATTTTTGCTTTAACCCCAGGGCTGATCTACGATATTAACTGAAATATTCACCACAAATTCAATTAATTGCTGCGGAGCATTGACTGAGAAAACGACGTTCCCAATACGTCCAAATCACAATATTTGTGGGTTGGGGTAACCTAAATAGAAAGTGACGCGGTACCAGATTCTCCGCGTAGAAACCAACGAGGCACTCTCATTTCACTTTCACTAAAATCAGAAAACAAGAAGCTGTTTTGTAACGGCTTGACGCTAAATTACCTTGACGGGGGAAACGACGACGCCCCGCCCTTAGTTCTGATTCACGGCATTCACGGGCACGCCCACGCATGGGACGATTTATCGAGCGTCATGCAAAAGCAGTTCCACGTCTTGGCCATTGACATGCGTGGTCACGGCGACAGTGAATGGGCCAGCGATGGCAACTACGAGAGTCAGACACTTCTGACAGACCTGGCAGCTTTCATCGAACAGTTACAGCTTAAGCAAGTCACACTGGTCGGCGAATCGCTGGGAGGTATTGTGGCGTTTGCCTTTGCGGCAATGAACCCAGTCCTGGTCAACGCGCTGGCCGTGGTGGATATCGGCCCTGAGATTAATCCTGAGGGATTGCAGGAAATACAGCAGTCGGCATCAACGAGACCTACAGAGTTCGCTGACCTTGAGCAGGCGCTGAAATGGTCTCGCGGAGAGAGACCGGTTCCGGGTGACGATGCCATCGCCCATCGGTTGCGCCACAACCTCAAGGATACTGAAGGCGGCAGCTTGATTTGGAAGTACGACCCTCGTGTGGGCTCCGTTACCTCTTCGAGCGGAGCGGAAGGCAATGCACTCATGTGGCAGCTATGGTCAACTATTAAATGCTCCACGCTGATACTTCGAGGTGAAAACTCCAATCTATTGAACGAAGAAACTGTGAAGAAGATGTTGACAGCTTGCCCAAGCTCGATTCTTCGCACAGTCCCCGACGCGGGCCACGCCGTCATGGTGGATAATCAGGCAGCGTTCATCAGTGAGACCAGTGCTTTTCTACTGAAGTCTCGCTAGGCAACTCCATCCTCATTCCAAATGCCTCGCCAAAACAGCGGGTCACTACCTCTGCCACATCACCGACTTCGGGAACGCGTTCCAACTGCTGGGCCATCGACGTCACGTCGGCATCCGGCAGACCGCAGGGGACGATGTGCTTGAAGTAAGAAAGGTCAGGGCTCACGTTGAGGGCGAAGCCATGCATGGACACCCCCTGGCTCACCCTTACGCCAATGGCCGCAACCTTGGCGTTGCCCACCCAGACACCGGTGGGCCTGTCTTCCGACTCGGCCTCAATGCCATACTCTGCCAGCGCTGAGATCAGGGTTTGCTCCAACGCCTGCACAAACTTAAGGGGACCGCCTCTCCACTTGCGCAGGTTAACGATGGGATAGCCCACTAGCTGGCCTGGCCCGTGATAGGTCACTTCTCCGCCCCTGTCCACGTGATGAACCTCGGCCCCTAATTTTTCCAGAAGAGATTCGTCGGCGAGAATATCGGAGGTTTGGCCGCGGCGGCCCAGAGTGTAGACGTGCGGATGCTCCAACAGGAGAAGTGAGTTGGGTGAGTTCCTTTCGGCGACTTGAGTGTGAATACTAACCTGCAGGTCCCAGGCTTCCTGATACGGCACGAGGCCCAAATACTTTGCGATGCATAGGTCTTGCATTGGCAGAACCTAGTTAACGCCGGTTTCAGACCCTATGGCCTCCAGGCGACGCTTCACGCCCATTGCAAACGCAGAGGCCTCCGCACCGTCCATGATGCGATGGTCGAAGGTCAGGCAGATGTTCATCATGGATCGAACGGCAATGGCATCGCCGGCGACAACAACCGGACGCTTCACAATGGCCTCGGTGGTCATGATGGCGGCCTGCGGGAAGTTAATAATGGGCTGAGAAGATGTAGTCCCAAGAGAACCCGTGTTATTGACCGTAAAGGTCCCACCCTGGACCTCTTCCAAGGAGAGGCTACCCTGACGAGCGCGGCGAGCCAGGTCGTCCATGCGTGCTGCAAAACAGGTGACGCTGAGAGTGTCGGCGTCACGTATCACAGGTACCACCAGCCCATTGGAAGCCGCAACCGCCATCCCGATGTTGATACGTTTCTTCAACAGAATAGAGTCACCGTCCCATGACGAGTTCAGTAAAGGGTTTTCTACAAGTGCCTCGGCAACAGCCTTCACGACAAATGGCAAATAGGTGATCGACACGCCCTCGCGCTGTTGAAAGCTTTCTTTGATGGATTCCCTAAGCAGGACCAGTCCTGTGACATCAATCTCCGTGATGCTCCACGCTGAGGGAATCTGCGAAACGCTCTCTGCCATGCGAGTGGCGATCATACGGCGCACCGCCGACAAGGGCACACGCTCTTCATCAGCGCCAGACTCAGTAGAGGGAGACGATGGGGGCTGTAAAACAACAGAGTCTGCAACAGCCGCTTTAGAAGACATAGCCACAGACGAATCTATGAAAGCCTGAACGTCCTTGCGATTGATGCGTCCGTTCATACCCGTACCGCTCACCTGAGTCAGATCGACGGCATGTTCGTCGGCCAGTCGCATCACGGCCGGAGAGTAGCGCTGCTTTGCTTGAGATGGCCCATCAGACGAGGCAATGCCCTGGGTTATGGGACCGCCGGAACCGGTAGGGCCAACGTTTGTTACGTTCTTAAGCAAGACCCCCGTTGTGTCTATTGGCTTGCTTTGCTCTGGACTCACTGGCGTTTCTGGCGGAGTCGAAGACGTTTCAGAGGCCTCCCCTTCGACCTCAAGCTCGGCGATGGCCGCTCCCATGGGAACCGTCTGGCCTTCTTCAACTAGCAGCTTAATTATGGTGCCGGACGCGGGGGCTGGAACCTCCATGCTGACCTTGTCGGTGACAACTTCAACCAGAGGATCGTACTTCTCCACCGTGTCGCCAACGGCCTTTAGCCATTTTTCAATGGTGCCTTCAGTGACAGACTCGCCCACATGGGGCAATTCCACCGTCAGCACACTGACACTTCTGGGCATCCTAGGTGAGTAAATGGCTCTCTCCCTCTATACTGTGTTCTCGAGTTAGTACGCCGACAGCTTGCGAATGGCGTCCTCAATCTTGGCCGAGCTAAGCATGTACATGTCTTCCATTGGCGGGCTATAAGGCATCGCCGGAACCTCGGGGCCAGCCAGTCGTGTGACCGGACCGTCTAGAGACTCGAATGCCTCTTCGGAGATGGTAGCAGCTATCTCACCGCCAACGCCGCCGAACTT
>CAJWRP010000262.1 GCA_913046025.1 uncultured Chloroflexota bacterium | reverse complement strand
AGGCGGCCACATGTGGATGGAAGAGAGTCAGGGTCGGCGTGTGAACCACATCCGCACAGAACAATATATGAAAACGGAGGCTGATACTGTGGCAGTGTCCTGCCCCTACTGCCTCCAGATGTTTGAGGAGGGTATAGGCACCTTGAACTCGGAAGGCGAATCCGAGGGCAAGCTGGAAGGCAAGAGAGCGATGGACCTTTTGGAGCTTCTTGACGAAAGCTTGGGCGAAGTTGAACCTGCGGACTAGTTTTAGTTAGGCGTAGGCGATAAGATTGGCGGCTAAAGAGCCGCCCGCTCCGGTGAGCAGGTCAACTGGGAGCATCCACCTTGGATATCGAGAAGACCTTCAAGAAGTTCGCGACAGATCAGGGTCCCTACGCCGTCTCCGCAAACGAAGTGGAGCGTTACGTCAGCTCTCCAATCAACTTCTGGTGTGACTCCCACGCCCCTTCTGAAGAGCGTGACTCTCGCAACCTCTACATGCAGCACTTGGAAGATACCAACAGGGACTACCGTGAAGAAGTGTTGCGACAGTCCTACGCAGCCGCAGCCTCCCGTCCCCACTACTCAGAATCTGAAGGGTTCCACAACACGCTGGAGCTGATGGCCAAAGGTGAGCGCCACATTGCACAGATGCCGCTGTGGGACCTCACCAACGGTATCAAGGGCATTCCCCATGTGCTGATAAGGACCAATGCCTTTCCTTCCGATCTTGGTGATTTTAGTTACTTTCTCGCCGAAATCAGAAGTGCCCGCAGAATAACCGAGGCGCACAAGCTAAGGGCGGCGACTCTCAATCGAGTGTTGGGTGCGATACAGGGCTTTGAGCCGGAGCAACTTCTCATAGTAAATATGGATGGCGATATCACCAATGTCCATGTAGAAGAGTTTTCAGAGCGGTTGGATACTATCCTCGAAGAGATGCGCGAGGTCGCGGAGGGAACCAGGCCTGTGCTGGCGACATATGGTGCAGCCGACTGGCCCTGGGTAACATACTCCAATCGACTGGCCGAGGAACGGCAATGCGTCTCGCTGGTAAGCGGCGTAGGGGCGACCATGCAGCGGACGCTGGCTGAGGTTGGGTTCGTAACAGTGAATGAACTTGCAGGCGCAGAGCAATCCGATCTAATGGCACTCAAAGGTATCGGCGCAAGGTCGGCAGATCGAATCATATCGTCGGCCAACGCCATTTGCGGAGGCGAACCTGTTCCAAGGGACATAAGCCTCAAAATACCCAAAGCGGCCATAGAGGTGTTTTTCGACTTCGAGGGATCGGACCCGCGAATGGACAAGAATGGCCTGGGAGTGGTTAATTATCTTATTGGAGCCGTGCTTCGTCAGAAGGGCCAGGAGCCTGAGTTCATACCGTTTGTTGCACATTCGCCCTTTGAAGAGGAGACTGTGGTCCGAAATTTCATTAGCTGGGCCAACTCCCTGGACTCTGCCCTGTTTTATCACTGGCATAACTACGAAAAGACACATCTGACCAAGATGGCCAATCACTACGGCATAGTTCAAGAGGATCTGCAAAGTGTGCTTAATCGAATGGTGGATCTTCATCCGATCACTATTAACTCTTATGCATTTCCAACCTATGGAGATGGCCTGAAGGACATCGCAAAGTTCCTAGGCTTTTCGTGGCGGCAGGATGATGTGGACGGCTTAACTACCGTTGCCTTATATCAGCAGTATGTTACGTCGGATGTGCCTGACAGCAGGATCATGAGCCGCATATTGGACTACAATGAGGACGACTGCCTCGCGACGATGCACGTCTACGACTGGCTGCAGAGTCAAGTAAATTCGCAGGCAGATTGAGCAGAGGGACGAGCAGAGATGAAGGCAGCGGTTTTCTACGGCGGCACGGATATCCGAGTCGAAGATATGCCTATACCTGAGCCCGAGCCGGGCGAGGTCTTGATAAGAGTCAGGTCTGGAGGCGTATGTGGCAGCGACCTACACCCCTATCGAGGGCAGGACCCAAATGGCGTTCGTGAGCCCCACCAGAGAGGCCATGAGTTAGCCGGCGAAGTCGTTGGGCTTGGTGAGGCCGTCTCCTCGCTCCAAATCGGCCAGCGAGTAGGCATTCAGGCTGAGCACCTGTTGGGATGCGGAACCTGTCGTTACTGCAACAAAGGCGAATATCACCTCTGCCCATCCAGGGGCATGCCCCACGGCAAGCGCACCGAGAGTCATGGCTTCTCGCAGTATGACACGTGTGTGGCCTCCAACTGCTTTTCTTTGCCAGATCACCTAGGCTATGACGCAGCGTCTCAACTGGACTGTTACGCCTGTGGGGTTCACGCCCTCAATAGAGTTCAGCCTGGGCCGGACTGGACTGCTGTCATCATTGGTACAGGCGCCATTGGAATGACTTTGGGTCAGGTGGCCAAGGCTTATGGAACTGGTCGAGTGATCATGATCGGTACTCGGCAGGAACCGCTTGAACTTGCCAAGAGGGTAGGATCGGCAGATGAAGGGCTAACTAATTCAGACGGCGATCCTTTGCAAGCAGTCTTGGACGTCACTGACGGCGAGGGTGCTGATGTCGTTTTCGAGACTGTGGGTGGCACCGCTCCGACATTGAGCCAGGCCGTGGGTATGGCAAGGCGCGGGGGGATCGTTAGCGTATTGGGAGTCTTCACGGGCGCTCAAGAGGTGGACGTTGTAACCGCCTATCGCAAAGAATTGCGTATCCAGTGGTCAAACAGCTACTCAAGCTGGCAGGGTGTCTCGGAATACAAGACGGCCTTAGAACTGTTTACCGCAGCAAGAGTCGATCCATCAGGGTTCATCACGCACCATTACCCCATCGAACAGATTGGCGAAGCCTTTGAGGCTGCCGACAACAAGCGAAAGTCCGGCGCAATTAAAGTCATAGTTAACCCGTAGCATTCTCGTACGATTTTCAGGACAGGCCGTAGAAGTCCGTTGCGTTGCCGCCCCTGAACTTGGCTGTGTGTTCCTCAGGCAATGGCTCCATGATGTCTTTAGCGATGAGCGGCTTTGCGATCTGATTGACTACCATTCGCAGTTCGGGAATCTTTTCAGCCAGATCCGGCACATATTTCAGGCACGGCGACTTGACCAGCAGGTCATAACACAGCTCTCGTTTTGCCACTTCGCGCAGTCCGTGAACAGATTCCTCCCTTGAAAGCCACGACACGTCAGTGTCGTTCTCAACCTGGTGCCGGATGGATACCAGCTTTGGCCGTTTCATCAGTTCGTCCAACACGTCGCCCACGTCTGGACTGGTGAGATACACCCATGCTACAACGACTGCAACGGATTCGTTAGCCTCCGCGATGTCCAGGAGGAAGTTGGCCTCCTTCACTGACTGATGCACCTGTACCAGGACAGTGCCGTCGATGTCGTTCGCTTTGAGCAGCGGCTCCAGGTCCGCAGGAAGATAGTTGCGCTACAGCACGCTGGGCGGAGGCGGCATTTAAGGGTAAGTAATCCAGCCTCGTGGTGTCCCAGAAGTGCTGATAACTATCAATTTTGTTTTGAAAAGTGGGCATTGGCTTGTTGTTTCACGTTGTGAGGTTTTTATTCAAATCCATTTACTAGTCAACTTGCCTTAGGTGTCATTCGGCACGGTTATACGATTCATGTTCCTGAATTTTATGCAATTCAATGTCAGAAGACGAAGTGCCTAGGGTTGCAACCTGCTACTCGATCGCATGGAGACGATCGCACCGTGTTCCAAATAGCTTTTTTTCTGGAGTGATCGCCTGGGATATTCGAAAAAGAGAGATTCAAAAGAGAGAGAAGACCTGATTCATTGGAGCCCACCATTCTCCTTCGTTGGCCGCGGGAACGGGCTCTTGAAATGTGTTCATTAGCGCGTCCCACTCCTGTGCTCGTGGAGAACTCTCCATGTATCGCGGGAAGTCTCGCTTTAAGTCGAAATCATCTGGAGCTTCTAGGTACATGAACAGCGTTCTACCGTGCAGGAATATTTTCATGGAGGAAATCTCCAGGCTCTTAAGACCTTCCAAAACCTCCGGCCAGGTTTCGGCGTGGTATTCGACGTACTGGGCGAACAGCTTTGGGTTATTCTTTAGATTCAAGGTCATGGCGAAAGACTTCATTGATTGTCCCCTTGGTGTTTTCGCTAAGGCGTTGGTGCCTCTTCCGGAATCAGGTTGTCGTGCTTCAACTCTGCCCACAGATCTGCAGGAATACTGAAGCTAGCCATATCAAAATTCTCTCGTACCTCGTCGGCGGAGCGTGCGCCGGGTATGGTCGCTGCGACCGCTGGATGGGCTAGGCCGAACTGCAGCGCCGCCGCCTTGAGTGGAACCCTGTGTTGATCACAAATCGCTTTGATCTTGTGAGCCAGTTCCAGGACCTCCGGCGGAGTCGACTGGTAAAAGTAGGTCGTATCCTCGCTGAGGTTTGACGCCAGCACACCGCTGTTATAGGGTCCTCCAAGCACAATGCTCATCTTATTTTCAATACACAGGGGCAGTAGGTCAATAAGTCCTG
>CAJWRP010000261.1 GCA_913046025.1 uncultured Chloroflexota bacterium | reverse complement strand
AATCGCTGGGGCCACGCCAATATTGGGCGGCTCACCCAGGGCCTTCATTCCGAAGGGACCGACTGGGTCGTATACGTCTGCGAAAATTACATCGATATTAGGGAACTCCTGAATAGTCGCCCCTTTGTGTTCCAGGAAGCTCCCGTTCAGCGTGGTGCCGCTGCCTGAGTCGGTGATCATCTGCTCGGTCAAGGCAAAGCCTAACATTTGCGAGACCCCTCCTTCGACCTGGTTTGTGGCCAACTGTGGATTGATAATGTTGCCGGAGTCGTGGGCCGCGACGTAGTGGATGACTTTCACGTTTCCGGTTACAGTGTCCACCTCGACCTCTGCAAAGTGCGCCCCAAAGGAGTTAACGATGTAGTCGGTGCTGCCGGGCGTGAGAGAGGCTTCCGTGCGTATTTGTCCAGTCTTCGCGGCCACCTCAGCAAGGGTCATCGAGGCTCCTCCGCTCTTGGACCATATGACGCCTCCTGTTATCTGAAGTTCACTGACGGATATGTCAAGCTGGTCAGATGCCGCTGCCAGTATTTTGGATTTGAGTTCTTTAGTTGCGTTCAGCGCGGCCTGACCTGTAGAGAAAGTCGCCGTTGACCCAGAGGTAATGGGTGCCTCCGGAGTAATCTCTGAATCGCCGAATAGGACCCGGATGTCTTCGTAAGCCACGTCGAGTTCTTCAGCGACCATTTGGGGAATGGCTGTGGAATTACCCTCTCCCACGTCCATGGTGCCCGCTGTGACCTGCAAAGTCCCGTCCTCGTTTAGGGTCATCCATGCGTTGGTGGGCGTTCCGGGGCCGCCTCTGTAGATGAACATGCCCATGCCAACACCGCGACGTCTAGGCCCTGTCTGGTCGGCGTTTCGCTGGTGTCGGGTACTCCAGCCGATAGCCTCTGATCCTAGGTCCAGACACTGCCGTAAGCCGTTGGATGAAAAAGGAATGCCTCCCTCAATAGGCTGGGTATCGATGATTGCGTCTGCCGGCGTGATGCGCTCACCCGGCTGGCCTTGTATGTCCACGTGATTCATCTTACGAAACTCCAGCGAGTCCATACCCAGCGCATCCGCGACCTTCTCCATTGTGGACTCCAGCGCGAATTGCCCCTGAGGGGCACCCAAGGCCCTGTACGACCCCGCCGATGGCTGGTTGGTGTAAGTCAGGTAGCCGTCGTACTGCACATTGGCGCACCGATAAAGATAAATCGCGCCCTGCCCTGCCCGCCGGACAACCCTGGGGCCTGATGAAAGGTATGCCCCTGTATCCATGAGCGTCGTGGCATGTATAGCTGTGACTGTTCCGTTGTTCTTCACGCCTACGCGCACGGTTGTCTCGGTGGAGTGGCGTTTGCGACCAGCCACGAATTCCTCTTCCCTGGTGAGTTCTATCTTCACTGGGCGTCCGGCATTCTGGGCTAGCGCCGCTACGATGGCAGCCAGCCGGGTCTCGTCCTTGTTTCCGTAGCCCGCTCCCATGGTTGCCCCGATGACTCGGACGTTATCGGGCTCTATCTGTAGGGCAGATGCCAAGCTCATCCTATCCGGGTGAACACCTCGGCTGGTTTTCCAGACCGTTAGCTTGTCGCCCTCCCAGGAAGCGATGGCCGCTCTGGGTTCGAGGGCAGCGCTGGCGTGGGCAGGTGTTGTGAACGACTCTTCGATGATGAGGTCCGCCTCTGCGAATCCCACGTCTATGTTGCCCCGGCTCAAGACCATTGGCTCCCCACCAATTAGGTTTCCTTCTGGGTGGATGGCCGGAGCATAGGACTTGATGGCCTCTCTAGGGTCTATCACAAAGGGCAAGATATCGTATTCAACCTTGAGAACAGCAAGAGCCTCTTCTGCGGCATGTTCACTATCCGAAGCGACAGCCGCCACCTCGTCGCCTATGTACCGGACTGTTGTTCCCAAAATTGGAAGGTCCGGTGCCACTCGCCCGGATGGAGAGTTGAACGGCGTCAGGACAGCGTGAACATCGGGCAACGCCTCAGCAGCTGAGGTGTCGATTGAGATGATACGTGCATGAGGGTGAGGGCTGCGTAGTATTTTACCGTGCAGCATGCCTGGCACCTGAATGTCGCTGGTGAACTTGGACTCGCCAGTCAGCTTTCCAGGGAGGTCGTATCTGCGAACAGACTTACCAACGATGTTGTAGGTCATTGGACTGAGCCTCCCTTTGCAGACGCGCTGCTTCTTTTACGGATTCAATAATGCGTCCGTATGCGTTGCACCGGCAAAGGTTGCCAGATAGCCCTAGGCGAATTTCAGTCTCGCTAGGATTGGGGTTGGAATCCAGCAGTGCCATGACGCTCAAAAGGAATCCCGGGGTGCAGAAGCCGCACTGACCTCCGTCCTTATCCAGAAAGGCTTGCTGTATGGGGTTAAGATGGGAGAAGTCGCCTAGCGACTCTACAGTGGTGACCTCTCTATTACCGACCTGCATAGCCAGCATCTGACAGGAGCAGATTGGTTTACCATCCAGCAGAACTGTGCATGCGCCACACTCGCCTCTGTCGCAACCACGCTTGGCACCCGTCAAACCTAGCTCATCACGTAACACGTGGAGCAGGGTCGATCTATGGTCAATCTCTATGTTGTGGAATGTCTTGTTTACACTAAGAATTACGTTCGAACTAAAACCGATCAAATTTGGACCTCACTGAGCTGTAATACCGCCGTCAATGACGAGTTCCGAACCTGTCATGAAGGAAGACTCGTCGGAAGCGAGAAAGAGAACACCGTAAGCAACATCGTCTACTGTGCCCACTTTGCCCAGGGGGATTCGAGAGATTGAATTCGCCAATCCCTCGGGGGTGCCGATGTTCCCTGCAATCATTTCGGTATCGATAGGACCGGGATGAACAGAATTAACTCGTATGCCGTCCGGGGCTAGCTGTATAGCAGAGTTCTTGGTGAATAGGCGAACACCGCCTTTCGAGGTTGGGTAGGCGCTACCCCTGCGACTGCCCACTAGTCCGGCTGTGGACGACAGGTTAATGATGGATCCACCACCAGCATCCCGCATGGCCTGAATGGAGAGCTTGGTACCCAGGAACACGCCCTTGGTGTTGACCTCCATAATATGGTCCCATTCGTCCTCGCTGGTCTCCTCTATAGGAGTGTTACTGTATATGCCAGCGTTGTTAATCAAAACATTTAGCTTACCAAAAGTTTCTACGGCTTTGGCTATGGCGTTCTTCCAATCCTCCGAGCTAGTTACGTTTAGCCTGACGAAAATGGCCCTGCCACCTGATTCGTTAATTTGCGCTTCGACCTGTTGGCCTTCGGCTTCCAGCAGGTCCCCTATGACTACTGCCGCGCCCTCCTTAGCAAAAAGGATGGCCTCGGCTGCACCCTGGCCACGGGCTCCGCCGCTAATCAAAGCTACCTTATCTTCTAGTCTCATGATTCCCCCTAATTCTGCACGGGGCACGTAGATTCGATGCCGTCGTGATTTTAGCACTTATCGCAGAGCAAACAAAACTGCGGTGAATTAGAAAACTCTGAAGCAAATTATTGGAATAGTATAAAAAGGGTTGACTCGAACAGCAGTTCTGTTCTAATATGTTCTAAAGATAGACTTGAAACGCGAGGTTGAAGTCATGGCCCATGTTCTACAGAGTAACACTACCGCACAGATTGCTATGCCAGGAATGCCAAAGCGAGTGAGCGCCAACATTACGACCTGCTGTGAGTTGACTCCAGGCCAAGTGGTAGTTTATGTCGGAAAGATAATAGGCGGACCTCGATTCGGTACCCGTGGCATCGTCAAGCAGGCACTCCAGCGTAAGGCCGTCATTGACATGGGCAAGCATGGTACCTGGAATGTGCCGTATTTCTTCCTCACGCCTTCACAGGCAGAAACTCAGAAAGCCATCGCCGCATAAATTAACCTTGATGGCTCGGTCCGAAATTCACACTAGTCTTGGATCTGATGAGTGCGACTATAGTCGTATGATTTCGACAATGCTTCGGAATTGGCTTTAATCCAAAACTTCAAAAGTCATTTGTAATCTCTTACCCAAAATCAGATAGGGGGCCGGTGCATTGAAAAAATTCCCGTCAAGTTCAATTAACGTGAAAATTGTTGGCGTAGGCGGTGCCGGTGGAAATGCACTTCTTCGAATGCTGAAAGGCGGGCTCAGTAATACAGAGGTCATTGCACTTAATACCGACGTCCAAGCCCTGAAAAACCTTGGGGACATACGCTCATTTGCCATTGGGCCCAATGCGACCAAAGGCCTAGGATCTGGCGGCCAACCGGAAATCGGCAGAAAAGCCATTCGGGAAAGCAGCGAGCAGGTTGGCATAATGCTCCAGGGTTCTGACATGGTGTTCATCGCGTGCGGCATGGGCGGGGGTACTGGGACTGGGGCTTCTGCCACGGTGGCCGACATCGCACGCAAGCAGGGCGCACTTACTGTGGGAGTGGTCACCCTGCCCTTTTCGTTCGAAGGTCCAAGGCGAAGGGCCATAGCAGAACAGGGCCTTTATAACTTGCAGCAGAAGG
>CAJWRP010000260.1 GCA_913046025.1 uncultured Chloroflexota bacterium | reverse complement strand
ACCATGGACGAATACATGAATGCCCGTCTGGTCTCAACACCATTTGGGCTCTATGACTGTGATGTACCCGTTGACGGCTCAATTGCCCTTGTCATATCGCACAAGGACTTCGCACCCGACTGTCCGAAGCCGGTTCGAGTCAACGCAATGGGCGGCGCTGATGGTATGGGCAGCTGGCTCCGGCGACCGGACTTCCCCGGCATGGCTTCGGTCGATGCTGCAGAAGAAATGTGGTCAAGGACAGACCTAAAACCTGCCGACATCAACATGGCACAGCTTTATGACGGGTTTACCTACATCACGCTTGCCTGGCTTGAGGCCCTCGGCTTCTGCAAACAAGGAGAATCCGGCCCGTTTGTAGAGGGCGGAACGAGAATTGCGCTTGACGGGGAACTGCCGCTCAATACGTATGGTGGTCAGTTATCCGCCGGTCGAATGCATGGCTACTGGATTATTCATGAAGCCTGCCTGCAGCTCAGGGGCGAAGCCGGTGATCGTCAGGTATCACGACATGAAACAGCTGTGGTAGGAAGCGGGGGTGGTCCATTTGCCGGCGCACTTCTCCTCACAAACTGACGCTGGCTCTGAGTTCCAACGATGGCAAAACTCGAAGGTAAAACAGCACTGATTACCGGTGCATCAAGCGGCTCAGGCACCGGCATCGCACGGCGATTTATCGAAGAAGGCGCTAACGTTGTCATGACGGCCCGCGGCAAAGATCGCCTTATTGAAGCTGCAACGGAACTGGGAGAAAGAGCAGTACCTCTCACCATGGATGTGGGTAACCCGGAAAGCGTCAATGCCACATTCCAGGAAGTCAGCAGGAAATTCGGCAAACTCGATATTCTCATCAACAACGCCGCTGTCTACCGGCCTACCGCGGTAGAAGATCTCAACGATGAAGAAGTACAAACACAGCTCAACACAAACTTCCTCGGCGCAGTCCACACCTGCAGGGCAGCGATACCTCTTCTGAGGGCCGCAGGGGGCGGAGACATCATCAATACCTCCAGCGAATCAACCGGCCATCCATTTCCCCTGCTTTCTATCTACGTATCTACCAAGGCAGCACTCGAAATGTTCAGTCGGGTCCTCGCGATGGAAGTACGAAAGGACAATATCCGTGTCACCAACCTCGTCCAGGGTACTGCCTCGGGCCCAGGGGAAGGCTCTAGCGGCTGGGCATGGACAGATGACGAACGGGAGAATGCATTCAAACTGTGGGGGGAAATGGGCCTGTTAAATGAGGTCTACGGCAAGGGCGAAGGTCAATCGGTCGATGAGGTGGGCGAGGTTCACCTGTTTATTGTTACCCGCCCCCGGAGTCAGCAACTCGATACCGTCTGGTGCCGCAGCTTTTAGAAATTGTATGTTAACTATGAAAGGAGATCTTGACCATGAAAGTCATTTGCGATGTTGAACTCTGCCAGGGACACGGCAGGTGCGAAGCACTGGCGCCGGAGGTGTACACGCTGGACGAAAACGGCTACCTGAAGACAGCGGTTATTGAGGTTCCGCCTGGTCTTGAGGAGCAGGCCCGGATCGGCGCCGAATGCTGTCCCGAGGAAATCTTGAAAATAGTGGAAGACTGAACGATAACGAGAGGATCATGTTGAAACCAGGAACCAGATTGAAAAGCGCGGCATACGGCTCGATTTTATCCAACCGGGGAACCCACAACAGAATGCCTACATCGAGCGTTACAACCGAATGGTACGATACGATTGGCTGAACCAGTATCTGTTCGAATCCATTGCCCAGGTACAGGCTTATGCCACATGTTGGCTATGGACTTACAATCACGAACGCCCGAACATGGCCATAGGAGGCATCACCCCAAAACAGAAATTGGCCATGCTGGCCTAACCTCCACTTCTGGCGTCAGATAAAAATGGGGGGATTACCAAAAGTCCTCGACAGAATACATCTAAATGATTTATACTTTTGTCAAGAATGGAAAGGCAGTGCTATTGAAGCTGGTAATCCCATAACAATTGAGATGGGCTCTCAAGCCCGGAAGGAAATTTCATGACAAGTAACGAAAATAGCACGGTGAACGAGAACCTCAAGGTAGATGAAAATCTCGAGAAGGAGATCGAAAAGGCGATCCAATGGGAACTGAAAGATGAAGATATCGAACGTGCAAAGCTGCTGATTGGTCACTACACCGCCAGCAAAGGCAAGGAACTCTATACCCACGCTCATACCGATGCCATTCGTAACTGGGCAGAGGGTGTTGGCGATGACAATCCTCTCTATACGGACTTTGACTACGGCAAGGGAACGCGCTGGGGCTCCCAGATCGGACATGGTCCACAGGCGGGTTTCATCAAGTCGCCCATGTACGGCGATCGTATGCCGGAAGAAGTAAGGCGAGGCACCAAAGGCTTGTTCCGCGGCGTCCACGTGTTTGTATCCGGCGGCACCTGGGACTGGTACCGGCCGATCTACCCTGGCGACAAAATCTACTGTTACGAGGGTGCTGAAAGCATCGAAGAGAAAAAGTCTGAATATGCCGACAAGTCTGTCATTCGAGTCGGTCGCTCGGTCAACCTGAATCAACACGGTGAAGTCATTGGGGTTTATCGCACCCTGACTGTGAACACAGCCAGGAAGAAGTCGCGAGAAAAGGGCAAATACGCGGAGATCAAAGCTGCGACTTACACCGACGAAGACTACGAAAAGATTGACGCAATTTATGCCGCCGAAAAGGCTCGCGGTGCTGAGAAACGTTACTTCGAAGACGTACAGATTGGCGAGGAACTGTCACCCATGGTGAAAGGTCCGCTGACCGTCACCGATATCCAGGCCTTCCATATGGGCGGCTATGGTCAGGTCCCTTACGGTCTTCGCGCCGGTCGCCTGGGTTACACGAACCGAAAGCGGATCAAGCCCTTCTACGTCAAAAATGAGCAGGGTATCTATGATGTCGCGCAGCGGCTGCACTGGGATTCAGAGTGGGCGAAAGGCATCGGCAACCCTATGGCCTATGACTATGGCGTCCTCCGCCAGTGCTGGCTCTACCATTACGTCTCAGACTGGATGGGCGATGACAGCTTTATAGAACGACTCGAGGATTCAATCCGCAAGTTTAACTTTATCGGCGATACGCAATTCCTTTCGGGCAAGGTGGTCAACAAGCGAGAAGAAGACGGCCGTTACCTGGTCGATCTCGAACTTCACATGATCAACCAGAGTGACGTCGAATCAGCCTATGGCTCAGCAACAGTGTCACTGCCGTCGCGCGAGGCAGGCCTGTCTACCCTCCCCGATGTACCGATTGATCTCAAGATTGAGGCAGCACGCATGTTTGCCCGTCACAACGAACTAAAGGTCGAAGCCGAAGGCCGATGATGACAAACAGACCCTCTGTCTGGATATTCGACGTCGACGGTACGTTAATTGGCTCGATCAGAAGCACCCAGCTCAGGCCGGGGGCGCGTGAACTGCTCGAAACATTGACTGAGGCAGGCACCACATTGGTGCTATGGAGCGCGGGGGGTGCAGAGTATGCTCATCGCATGCTGGCGCAGTTTGACCTGGTACATTTCTTCAGCGGGATTTATGCCAAAGAGGAACGCTGTGAACGTGGTCTCTATCGAATAGACCACATTGACCCGGCACACCGCCCTGATACTTTTGTTGATGACTATCCCCACGAAGTACCGGACACTGGTCGTACTATCGGCGTACCTCAATTTCTGGGCGGCAATCCACACGATCATGGACTGAAAACGGCACTGGAAATCGCCCGCAAGCAGCCCTGACATATCTAATCCTCTGAACTTTCTGTATGATTTAGACATATTCGGGCTTTCGTCCCGGATATGACAAGCCCACAAGATCAGGAATAACCATGAATATTCGGAGTTCGAGAAATAAGGCCGTTCGGGTTCCAAAGTCCGCTGAAATCATTGCCGGTGCGCTGCGCCGCCGTATCGTTCGAGGTGAACTGAAAGAAGGTGAAAACCTGCCAGCGGAATCCGTGCTTATCGAAGAATTCGGCGTCTCTCGCCCCACCATGCGGGAGGCCTTCCGAATACTGGAAACCGAGCAACTGGTCAGCATTTCCAGGGGGCTGCGCGGTGGCGCTCAGGTCCATCTACCTCAGATCGAAGTGGTCTCTCGATATGCAGGTCTTTATCTGCAGTCAACGCAGGCAACACTGGGAGAAATCGCCAGGACACGTGCACATATTGAGCCCTACGCCGTCAGCCTGTTCGCCAAACGCCGGGACGAAGACGATATTGCTGAGTGTAACCGGCTCCTTGATGAGCTGGAGGCAGCGCTTGATGACCCGGAAGAGGTGGGTCACCTGGTGGCGGATTTTCACCGCGCCCTGATCAACGGGTCGGGTGAAGCCATGCTGATGCTCATCGGTCATATGACGTATCAGATCTGGGAAGCTCACCTGATCAACGTGATGGCTATGAAGTACTCAAGAAAGCTTGCCGAAGAGTCTCTGAAGTCAAACAGGAAGTTGATGACGTATATTGCCAGAGGCCAGGCAAAGGCTGCAGAAAAACAT
>CAJWRP010000259.1 GCA_913046025.1 uncultured Chloroflexota bacterium | reverse complement strand
CACGGTTAATAGGGGATTTCAGGAAAAACTTGGTGTTTGTTGAGGTTCAGTTCGGGAACAGCGCAACGTTATACAGAGATTTCTATAAATTCCAATATGGTCTTCAAAATGGCCTTCTGTCTTTGAGCGTCCTCATTGTTCCAACTAATCCGAAAGAGTTCTTTCCGACTCGCCCACGAAGCATCAGTAACATGGCCGAGTATGATCTAGCGCTTCGCTATTTCACGGTCCTTCCCATTGCTGTTCCTCGGCTTGGGTTTCGTTTTGGGAGAGCGCGGAGTCGGCCTTCTCACCCTCGGACCACACAGCCCAACCCTCGAAATCGTAGCCACACTGACGTTGGCTCTGGTCCTCTTCCTGGACGCCGTTAAGACTCAGGTCGACGAGCTTGGCAAACGCTGGATCATTCCCTTTCTGATTCTTGTACCAGGAACGACAATTATTATCTTCCTTGGAGCGCTGCCACTGGCGTTGCTGGTCGGTTTCGGGTGGATCTTGGCCATTATCGGCGGCGCGCTTCTGGCCTCAACCGATCTTGTTGTGCTGAGAGAAGTCCTTCGCGACAACAGAATACCCAGGCCCGTCCGGCAAATCCTGAAGCTGGAAGGCGGCATGAATGACCTGATCGTCTTGCCCGTGGTCCTGGTTCTGATCGCCATATCCACGGAGCAGGTCGGTGGAATAGGCCAGTGGATCCCCTTCCTGACAAAGTTGCTTATAGTGGGACCACTTATCGGTGCAGCCGTGGGTGTAGTAGGCGCGTGGTGCATGTCGCGCGTGGACGAACGCATGGGTATACGGCTTGAGCATCAGGCACTGTTCGGCATAGGTCTGGTCCTGGCAGCATATTCGTCGGCGACTATCGTAGGCGGAGACGGCTTCCTGGGCGCATTCTTCGCCGGTCTGGCCGTAGTTATGCTCAACCAGAAGCTCTGCCACTGCTTCTTGGACTATGGCGAGGTGACATCTGAGATGATGATGCTCGTGGCCTTCGTCCTTTTTGGTGCAGTGTTGTCGAGCATAATCGATACCGTTCCACTGGTGCTTGCCCTGATCTTGGCCGCACTGGTGATCTTTGTAATACGACCGATTGTTATCAACCTGGTGCTGTTCAAAGCCAAGATGAGCTGGGAGGCCCGAGCCTTTATCAGCTGGTTCGGTCCAAGAGGCCTAAACTCGCTATTGCTGGCACTGCTGGTCGTCCAGGCCGCAATCCCTGGCGCTGAACTGCTATTAGCCACCGTGGGTATAGTCGCCATAGCCTCCGTGATCATTCACGGCGCATCCGCATCGCCTATTAGCGCATGGTACGGACGCAGGGCCGCCCGGGAAACACTGGTCGAGGAGCGCGAGAGCACTGCCCTTGGTCTGTTCAGCCCTCATGACGGACAGGTGCCTCGGCTCGCCCCAGAAGACCTGCGCCAGATGTTGGAATCCGAAGCGCCGCCTATCGTTCTGGACGTCCGCTCTCGGTCCACGTACGACCATGACCGAGCGGAGATTCCAGGCAACGTACGAGTCCTACCCGATGAGGTTGTGGACTGGGCCAATGATGAGTCGTTTCCAGATCTCAAGACCACGTTGATAGTGGCCTACTGCACCTGACCAGACGAGGCTACCAGCGCCTGTGTGGTGCAAGAAGTAGCCGAAGCAGGTCTGAAGACCACAGCGCTAAAAGGCGGGTTCAACGCTTGTCGAGCCAAATACCCTGTGAATCCGTTAACCGCTACAGCCTAGATAACTTAGCCTAAAACTCACTATTCACACCATATCCACCCCTGACGCTAAGTGTCGTTTGGTAGTAGAATTGGGTATGCATAAAGTGTTCGGAGGCAAGGAAATTGCCTGACTTTCAAATAGTCTCTGACTTCCAACCCACTGGCGATCAACCCCAAGCCATTAAAAAGACCGTCGAGGGGATAGAAAAAGGACTAGTTCACCAGTCTCTAATGGGCGTTACTGGCAGTGGTAAGACGTTCACTATGGCCTGTATCATCGAGAAGGTGCAGCGCCCAACGCTGGTTCTTGTACACAACAAGACATTGGCAGGACAACTCGCAACCGAATTCAAAGAATTCTTCCCTAATAACTCGGTGGAGTACTTCGTCAGCTACTACGATTACTACCAGCCGGAGGCCTACGTCCCTCGCAGCGATACCTACATCGAGAAGGACGCCGACATCAACGAGGAACTGGATAAGCTTCGCCATGCAGCGACTCGTGGCCTTTTGACGCGGCGCGACGTACTGATAGTCGCCTCCGTATCCTGTATATTCGGTCTGGGTTCCCCGGAGGAGTACCAGAGCTTTGTGGCCTCCATTCGCAAGGGTGAGCAGCGAAACCGAAATCGTCTGGTTCGACAGCTTGTTGACATGCAGTACGAGCGAAACGACATGGACTTCTCCAGGGGCAAATTCCGCGTTCGCGGGGATACCATGGAGATATTGCCCGCCTACGAAGATATTGGAGTCCGAATCGAGTTCTGGGGCGACCAGGTGGACCGCATCGTGGTGATTGATCCCCTCACTGGAGAAGTACTGGGGGAGCGCGACGAAATCGATATATATCCAGCCAAGCACTTCGTGACCTCCCAGGAAAAAATGGACCTTGCTATGGAGGACATTGAGCAGGAGTTAGAGGAGCGCGTTGCTTTCTTCAAACGTGAGGGCAAGCTTTTAGAGGCAGAACGCATCGAATCCAGAACTCGCTACGACCTGGAAATGATGAGTGAGACCGGCTACTGCGGAGGAGTCGAGAATTACTCACGCCACTTGGCCAGACGAGACGCCGGTAGCTCTCCCTACACTCTCTTGGACTACTTCCCCGCGGATTATCTCCTTTTCGTAGATGAGTCGCACATGACACTGCCTCAGGTCCGTGGAATGTATTTTGGAGACAGGTCGCGGAAAGAAACACTGGTGGACTTCGGATTCCGTCTGCCTTCGGCCATGGACAACCGCCCACTAAACTTCGGTGAATTTGAGGAGCGATTCAGTCAGGCCATTTACGTATCGGCCACCCCCGGTCCCTACGAGTACGAACACTCCCAGGCCATCATCGAACAGGTAATCCGACCAACTGGCCTCATTGATCCCCTCATCGAGGTAAAGTCCACCAAAGGCCAGATTGACGACCTTCTGTACCAGATTCGGGAGAGAGTCGAAAAGAACCAGCGTTGCTTGATAACCACGCTCACCAAGCGCATGGCAGAAGAGCTATCCGACTTCTTGCGAGAGATGGGCGTCAAAGTGCACTACCTCCACTCGGAGATCGACACGCTAGAGCGCAGCGAGATACTTAGAGACCTGCGCCTCGGGGTCTACGACGTCGTCGTAGGTATCAACCTGCTTAGGGAGGGCTTGGACCTTCCTGAAGTAAGCCTTGTCGCCATTTTAGACGCCGACAAGGAGGGCTACCTTCGATCAACGACGGCTCTTACACAGACTGTTGGTCGCGCTGCCCGGCACGTGGAGGGCCACGTAATCATGTATGCCGATGTGGTCACCGATTCTATGAAGCGAACCATCGACGAGACGGAGCGACGACGCGGCATTCAAGAGGCCCACAATCGCGAAAACGGCATAACGCCGCAGGGCATACAAAAGGCGATTCACGATATCACAGAGCGCGTGAAAGCCATTGCGGAAACCAGAACGCCATACATCACGCAGAGCGACCTGCCTAAAGACGATATTCTTCGGCTAATCAAAGACCTGCAATCCCAGATGAAAACGGCAGCGAAGAATCTAGAATTCGAGAAGGCCTCGCTCCTCAGGGATCAAATTGTTGACCTTCGTAAGGTAGTCGTCGACTAAAGTCGACTTTGCAGCATTAAGAAATTTATGAATATTAACGGTCGCGCGGAACAGGGGACGAGGAAGTGGGAGGCTTGGGCCTCTGCTTTCGCCCTGCTGCTTGCTCTAGCAGCAGTGGGCTGCGCCAGCACATCTAACTCCGGCAGCGCTTTGCTTCCGAAAGGCATCGAATCTGCGGTAGTCCCTCAAGTTGATTCCAAAGGTTACCTTTACTTCAATCCTGGATCTCCCATCGTTGTCTCGGGCGGCTTATTTCACCTCGGTCTTTCTGTTGATACCGCTCAGTCAAAAACTGCCTCCATGGACCGCGCCACGCTGATTTTAGGCTCAACCACAGCAAACATCGGAGCTTCGCTGGAATTTTCGTCCGTGGGAGACAGCCAGTCTGCCTGGAATATGGTCAGCGATACTTTAGAGGCTGAGAAGTTCTGGGGGCGTAACCAGGATGACCTTATCCTACTGGCCACCGGGGATCAAGGTTGGCGTGACGTCGTAACAAAGGCGTATGCAGATGGCGATCTGATATCTGTAAGTGATCACTCCCCCTCAGGCTGGAAATTACTTAGTAATTTACCGAAATCGCCTCCTTCGAAGCCAGTAATGGCTGGCGTCCTTCAGTTAGACGCCGATATGCTACAGTCCTTAATGTCCGGCGTAGAACTGGAAGTGGAAGGGATAGGCAACGCTTTCGGACTAGTGCGCGTGGACTCGCTGGCCT
>CAJWRP010000258.1 GCA_913046025.1 uncultured Chloroflexota bacterium | reverse complement strand
CACCAGAACGGGTCTCTGCCCACGAACACAAACGCCACTATGGACACCACCATGACGACCAGGAGAAACGCTGTGCCGCAGCGAGGGTGGGCTGTGGAATACTTCCGAATGTAGTCCAGCTCAAGAGGGTCTCCCCGCTCCTGTGCATGCACGGTCATGTGCTCCGCCCCGTGGTACATGAACACTCTCTTGATATCGTCCATGCGACCGATCAGCACTATGTAACCGAAAAACAGGGCTAAGCGAATGACGCCCTCTGCCACATTGCTGGCAAGGTCAGAGCCGAGCACACCCTCTAGGGCCCGACTGGCCAGAACAGGCACGACGAAGAACAGCCCTATGGCAATGCCCATTGAGATCACGAGCATCATGGCCATGGAGCCTTTGCTCAGCTCTTCATCCTCAGCCT
Source organism: uncultured Chloroflexota bacterium (assembly GCA_913046025.1). Next base: position 4,135 of record CAJWRP010000258.1, on the reverse strand, counting down.
CCATGCCGACGTTGGCGGAGTAACTAAGGGCCCGCATGCCCAGGGTAAGAGTTTCCGCAAGCGTGATTATTCCGCGAACTAGAGGAATCCTGCGAAGGCTACCCGTAAAGAATGAACTAAGCGGCACAGATTGCAAGGCAATCGTGCCATCCTGACGGCGAACTGCCACGGCCATGTTTTTCTGACCGCGTATCATTACGCCTTCCAGAACGGCCTGGCCTCCGTAGGTATGTCCTTGCTCAGCACTCATATGTTTTCATCAACGCCTCATAAATGCTTTTTTTATAAGATATATCCCAAATCTAATTCTGTGGTATTGGGATTGTGCTTAGGAGTGATTTTATACAAAGCTCCAAATAAAAAAAACAGGGGCAGGCAAGCCCACCCCTGTTAAAACGTTCGAATAGAATTTCGACTACTGCTCCAGGTTGAATCTGCGCCGCAGCCTCTCCACGCGACCTTCGGTGTCAATTATGCGCTGCTCACCCGTAAAGAACGGGTGGCATTGGTTGCATATCTCAACCCTAAGCTGTGGCTTGGTAGAGCCAGTGGTATACGTTGCCCCACAGGAGCAGGTCACCAATGCCTCTGCATGGTATTCGGGATGTATTTCAGCTTTCAATTGAATAGTCCTCTCTAGACGGGGTAGACGCTGGCACGCTTACGATCTTTCGTTGCGTTCTCAAACTTGACCGTGCCATCGATTAACGAGAATAGCGTATGGTCTCGGCCTACGCCCACATTATTGCCTGGACGAATCTTCGTGCCCCGCTGGCGCACAAGAATGGAACCTGCGGTGACGATCTCGGTGTCATACCGTTTCACGCCCAGTCGCTTTGAATTGCTATCTCGACCGTTCCTGGTGCTTCCGCCACCCTTTTTGTGAGCCATGATATTTACCTCATCCTTATAGACTTACTATAGTGAGATGTCCGTTACCCTTAAATCGGTGTAAGGCTGACGATGGCCATTCTTACGGCGATACCTAGTCTTTGCCTTGTACTTGAAGATAATAACTTTTTTTGCTTTGCCGTTGCCAATTATCTCGGCCGTAACCTTGGCACCTTCGATGGATGGCGAGCCAAGTTTGATCTCACCGTCCTCGGAAACCATGCGGACGTCGTCTAGCTCAACAAGGTCGCCTTCGTCGCCCGGCAACGTCTCAACCCGGAACTCATCGCCGGTGTGAACGCGGTACTGCTTGCCGCCAGTTTGCACTATTGCATATGTATCCATATTACTTACCTCAGCATCATATTTTAGAATGCCCGTAGTCTCTGGTCAAGAGATTTGCGGGATCCCTTCCAGCTGGGCGTACTCCAAGGCAAACACCTTGTCCGGGCGCCATTGGCCGGTTACACCGTCAAATATAAGAATCGCTAGGAAGCGACCATCAACCGAGTATGCGCGGCAATTATCATCCGCAATACCTTTGGGTATTCGAAGACTTAGGGGTAATGACCGACCGTTGCGAATAAGCTCTTCAGTCTGCTTCCCAACCACCACGGACATCATGGACGTCAGCACCGCATCGGGAGAATACAGGATATCTTGCAATTCCCCCTCCTGTATACGCTGCTCGGCCTCCTCCAGTGATAACGATGTATCTAGCGAAAAGAAGCCACTTTTTAGACGAACCAGGCTCTTCATATGGCCACCACAGCCCAACGCTTCGCCAAGATCATATGCTAACGAACGCATATAGAATCCCCTGCCACAGTAGACTTCTATTGTGACTACAGGACTACTCCATTCAACTATATTTATATCGTGGACCATTACTGAACGAGCATCCCGCTCAATCTCCACACCCTCACGAGCCAACTCGTAAAGACGTTTTCCGTCTTTCTTCAGGGCACTGTACATGGGAGGGACTTGATCAATGACACCCAAAAATCCAGTGATGGCCGTCTCGATATCAGCCATGGTCACAGCGGAGGCATCCCTGGCCTTGGTGGCTTCCCCGAGTGCGTCGTAGGTATCCGTGACGATTCCCAATTTAACCTCAGCGCGATAGCCCTTGGTTCCGTTGATCAGGTTATCCATCATCCGCGTAGCCTGACCAAAGCAGACCGGTATAACACCAGTCGCTATGGGATCTAACGTTCCGCCATGGCCAACTCGCTTCTGTCCGCTGGCTCGTTTCAGCCGACGAACCACATCCATGGATGTTATGCCGTAAGGCTTGTCGATATTGAGGATACCGTCGTACTTGGCTTTATTCATTAGTTGAGACTGAAACGTCGTCCGACTCATCTTCAGGTGGCAGATCTGTGACTATGCGACCAATCATATCTATCATTTCTGCGCCCTTTTCGATGGACTCGTCTAGCTGAAAAGAAAGCAAAGGAATGTATTTGAGGGAAGGAAGGCTACGTCTTAACGAGCGGTGGATGTAGCCACCAGCCGAAGTGAGTGCCTCTATGTTACGACTCTTGGCCTCGGCATCCCCGAGAACGCTTATGTATACCCTAGCTGTTCGCAGGTCCGGTGCAGTATCCACATGGGTAACACTTACGACTTCTGACAGCCTTGGGTCCTTGAGATCGGTCAGCATTATCTGGCTGATCTCTTGACGCACTAGTACATTTACGCGATCCATGCGGCGGCTCATTAGGGGGACCTCTTAAGGATTAGTTACTTCGAACGAATTGGAAACGGAGACTGGCTAACTCACTCTCTCAGAGCGATGCGCCTCCAGGACGTCCCCTTCTTGGTAATTGTGGAAGCCTTCAATCATGAGACCGCCTTCAAGGCCGTTGGCAACCTCTCGAACGTCGTCCTTGAAGTGCTTGAGGCTATTGAGTGAGCCGACGAACAGCTCCTCTCCACCACGCATGACATGAACAGTCGAGTCACGAGCAATGCGCCCTTCATTGACGAAGAATCCGGCCACTTCCATTCGCCGGCCTACCTTGAAGATCGCCCTGACTGTGGCCTGTCCTTCAATCACATCCCGATACACTGGCTCTAGCAGGCCTGTTAAGGCCAGCTCAACGTCGTCCAGCAGGTTGTATATGATGCTGTAGTGCCGTATATCCACGCCTTCCTGATTGGCGAAGGCCTGAGCTGCCTGCTCTGGTGTACTGTTGAAGCCGACAACAATGGCCTGAGACGCGACCGCCAGCAGTATGTCACTCTCTGTAATTGAACCGCTGGCCGCGTGAACCAGGTTTACCCTGGCCCTATCGGTGTTCAGAGTACTCAAAGCGCTCTTGATGGCCTCAACACTACCCTGAACATCTGTTTTGACAATTAAGTTAAGGGCCTTGACCTCACCCGATTCTATGCGGGTATGCACATCCTCTAGGGTAGGTCCAGATGCCTTCTGAATTTCGCTCTCGCGCTGACGGAACTCTACTATCTGACGGGCCTCTTTTTCGTCGGACACTACTTCAAAGATTAACCCGGCTTCAGGAAGTCCGTTCATGCCAAGAATCTCCACAGGCTGTGAAGGACCGGCAGTCTGAATAGCATCGCCGTGATCATCGAACATGGCTCGAATCCTGCCACGTATCGCACCGATGACTAAGTTGTCTCCAACTCTGAGGGTACCGTTTTGCACTAGAATTGTCGTCTCAGTGCCCCGGCTCTTGTCCCGCCGCGCCTCGATAACGACGCCTGTAGCCATCGCGTGTGGATTAGCCTTTAGCTCGCCAACCTCTGAAACTACGATTAGCTGCTCCAGCAAATCTGCAACGCCATCGCCAGTCAGAGCTGAAACTGGCGCAGCGATCACATCACCGCCCCACTCTTCAATCAACAGGTCGTGCTCGGCCAACTGACGTTTGACACGCTCCGTGTCTGCGTCAGGGCGATCAATCTTGTTGATGGCGACAACTATGGGAACGCCAGCAGCCTTTACGTGGCTGATAGCCTCTTCCGTTTGAGGCATGATTCCGTCGTCCGCAGCAACAACAAGTACCGCCACGTCGGTTACTTGGGCTCCACGAGCTCGCATTGCTGTGAATGCCGCGTGACCCGGAGTGTCCAAAAATGTAATTACATGACCGTCCGACTTTACCTGATAAGCAGCAATGTGCTGGGTAATGCCTCCAGCTTCACCTGATACTACGTCGGTTTTTCGTATTGTGTCCAGAACCAAATGACTTTGCACTAAATTTTGATGGTTCAG